>NZ_JAGXKC010000026.1:0-60786 GCF_019091045.1 Stenotrophomonas sp. GbtcB23
GGAAGTGAAACGCAGCTGCGCCGATGGTAGTGTGGCTCAAGCCATGCGAGAGTAGGTCATCGCCAGGGTTTACACCCCGAAAACCCCGCTGCAGATGCAGTGGGGTTTTCTTTTTTTTGCAAGTCCCACGTTTTCGGGAGCCTGCACCCGGTAGCACACGACCGTTGGTCGTGTGAAACGGGAGACACGAATGCCGAGCTGGCGCACCGCGCTGCTCCAACCGTCTCCCTGGTGAAATTAGCGCTGTGGAACCACCCGATCCCATCCCGAACTCGGAAGTGAAACGCAGCTGCGCCGATGGTAGTGTGGCTCAAGCCATGCGAGAGTAGGTCATCGCCAGGGTTTACACCCCGAAAACCCCGCTGCAGATGCAGTGGGGTTTTCCTTTTTTTGCAAGTCCCACGTTTTCGGGAGCCTGCACCCGGTAGCACACGACCGTTGGTCGTGTGAAACGGGAGACACGAATGCCGAGCTGGCGCACCGCGCTGCTCCAACCGTCTCCCTGGTGAAATTAGCGCTGTGGAACCACCCGATCCCATCCCGAACTCGGAAGTGAAACGCAGCTGCGCCGATGGTAGTGTGGCTCAAGCCATGCGAGAGTAGGTCATCGCCAGGGTTTACACCCAAAAACCCCGCTGCTCACGCAGCGGGGTTTTTTCTTTTCCGCGATAGGTGCGCGCGTGCCGACCAACGGTCGGCACCTACCGTGTTGGGATGATCGATGTGTGCCGACCAACGGTCGGCACACATCGCGACGGGACGGGAGGTGGTAGGGTCGGTTCCCAAACGACTGCCGATAACGGTGACCGGCACGGTGACGCATGGACCCCGATCGAAACGCGTTCCCTGCGTCCGTGGTCATGCCCCAACGGGGTAATCACCACCACGGCGGTCGATTGGGATGCGACCCTACCGGCTTCGTCTGACAGGCTGATTGATAGTTGCCGGATACAACCAGCCATGGGCGAACGCCACTCTGTGGTCATGCCCAGTCCACGCCTCCTCATCGGCCGCCGCTCCCTCCAGGGCGCCTACTACATGCTCACCACCGTAGTGGCCGGCCGCGAATCGATCTTTGTCGATGACGCCACCGTCGAATGCGTGGTCGAGGCACTTCGCTGCTCAGATCGCGAACATCGCTCACGCACCCTCGCATGGGTGGTGATGCCGGATCACGTCCATTGGCTGATGCAACTGGGCAACGGCAACATCAGTCGCTGTGTCCAAGCCTTCAAATCCCGCTCCTCTCGTGCAGTCAATCTGCATCGCGGCAGCGAGGGCTCGTTGTGGCAACGGGGCTTCTACGATCACTGCATCCGCTCAGACGAATCTTTACTCACACAGGCCAACTACCTGATCGAGAACCCGATTCGTTCGGGGCTCGCTACAAAGGCAGGCGAGTACCCGTATTGCTGGACGCGGTGGCCCTCCGCTACCGAGTGACCCCCAAAAAAGAAGCGGCGCCAAAGGCGCCGCTTCCTTTCAACCAGCGATGTAGGCCAGGCTTACTTCGCAGCCGGAGCCGCCGCAGCCGCCTCGGTCTTGCCCTTCATCATCTCGTCGCGGGCTGCCTTGAACGGGTTGCCCTCGTACCAGTTCGGCCACTGGCCGCCCACGGCGATGGCCTTGCCCACGCCGTGCAGCAACTCCAGGTCTTCCACGGTGCCGTCCAGCTTCCAGGTGCTGGCGTCGTACTCGTCCTTGGGGCCGTGGTACCGGTCGCGGCCATACGCCTCAGCCGCCTTGCGGCCTGCGTCAACGCCGCCCTCAAGCAGGTCTTCGCCGCCGTCGGCATACAGCGCCGGCACGCCGGCCTTGGCGAAGTTGAAGTGGTCCGAACGGAAGTAGAAGCCGCTCTGCACCGAGGTTTCGCCGTGCAGCGTGCGACCCTTCTCCGCCGCCAGCGGCTTGAGGATGTCCTCCAGCTGCGAGCTGCCGAAGCCGGTCACGGTCAGGTCCTTGGCCTTGCCGGCCACCGACATTGCGTCGATGTTGATCACGCCGGCAATCTTGTCCAGCGGGAAGGTCGGGTGGTTCACGTAGTATTTCGACCCCAACAGACCCGATTCTTCCAGCGTCACCGCCAGGAATACCACCGAGCGCTCGGGCGCGGGCTGCTCATGCGCCATCGCATCGGCGATCTCCAGGATGCCGGCCACGCCCGTGGCGTTGTCGATGGCGCCGTTGTAGATGTTGTCGCCCTGCTCGCCTTCATGCTTGCCCAGGTGGTCCCAGTGCGCCATGTACAGCACTGCCTCGTCGGCATGCTTGGTGCCCGGCAGCACGCCGACCACGTTGCGCGACTTCTTTTCAGCGATGGTGCTCTTCAGGTCCAGCGAGATCTTCGCCTTCAGCGGCACCGGCTTGAAGCCGCGCTTGTTGGCATCCTTGTAGGCCTGGTCCAGGTCCAGCCCGGCATCGGCGAACAGCTGGCGCGCCGCTTCGGCACTCAGCCAGCCCTGCGCCGGCAGGCGGGGTTCCGGATCGTCCTTGGCCGGCAGGTCGTACTGCGGGCCGGCCCACGAGTTCTTGACCACCTCCCAACCGTACGAAGCACCGGCGGTGTCATGCACGATCAGCGCCGCGGCAGCGCCCTTGCGGGCGGCCTCTTCGAACTTGTAGGTCCACCGGCCGTAATAGGTCATGCGCTTGCCGTCGAACAGCTTCTCGTCGTTGACGTGGAAACCAGGGTCGTTGACGAACATGACCACCGTCTTGCCCTTCCAGTCCTGGCCGGCGTAGTCGTTCCACTTCTGCTCCGGCGCATCCACGCCGTAGCCGACGAAGACCAGGTCGCTGCCGTCGATCTTCACTTCCTTCTGGCCGCTGCGGGTGCCGATCACCATGTCGGTGCCGAACTTCAGGTCGCGCTGCTTGCCGGCCTGGTCCAGCTTCAGCACGGTGCTCTCATCGGCGGTGGTTTCGGTCATCGCCACCTCCTGGAACCAGCTGTCGCCGTTGCCCGGCTGCAGGCCGATGCGCTGCATCTGGTCGCGGATGTACTCCACCGTGCGGTCTTCGCCGGTGCTGCCCGGCGCGCGGCCTTCGAACTCATCCGACGACAGGGTCTTGACCAGCTCGCCGAAGTCGCCGGCGTTGATTTCGGCCGAGAAGGCGTGGCCGGCGGCGGCCGGGGCGGTATCAGCAGCCGGCGCGGCCGCCGGTGCAGTGGTCTCGCCCTTGCACGCGGTCAGCGCGGCGGTGGCGGCCAGGCACAACAGAAGTTTGCGGGACATCATCGATTCCTGGAGACAAAGGGCCGGTGCGCGGGCACCGGGTAAAAGAGTATCAATCGTTCGGCGCGGCGTCGGTGTCGAACGGCACGGGTTGGGCGCCCTCGACCGGACCAATGTGTGCGCTGCGGTGCACATACAGGGTGACCTCGCGCTCGAAGTGCAGCGGGCCGTTGACCGCCGCATTCGGGCCGATGATCACGCGCGGCTTGCGCCCGGCGCGCAGCGACAGGCTGAAGCTGGGCTTGTTGACGTGGATCCCGCCCTCGACCACCGAACCGATGCCGACGGTGATGTCGCCGTTGACCGTCTCGATGCCTTGGGACAGCCGCGTCTCCACCAGACCGATGCCGCCGTTGACGGTTTCCACGCCACCGTCGATGCGGGTGCCGCGGTCGACAAAGATGCTGCCGTTGACGGTTTCGACATCGCCATCGACCACGACGCGCTGCCCGATCTTGATGCCGCCGTTGACTGTCGAGATGCCACGGGTGCGGGCGCGATCATCCACCTGGATGCCGCCGTTGACGGTCTGGATGTCGCCGGCCTCGGCGCCGCCCTCGACGGTGATTCCACCATTGACGGTGTCCAGGTCGCCGTAGGTCTGGCCGGCGCTGGCGGTGATGCTGCCATTGACCTTGCTGATGCCATCGCTGGCGAAGGCGGGCGCGCAGGGCAGCACCAGGGCAATCAGCAGCGGTAGCGGGAAACGTTTCATGGGGTGCCTCGTCCGGGTATGCGGCTGGCAGGCCGCCTTCAGGAATGTCACCATGCAGCGCTGCAATCCGCATCTGCCTGAAGTCACTGGAAAGCCCTTGCGCCCCAACGTCTTTTCCTCACGCGGGAATAACAATCCGACCGCTGGGCACGGCCGTAGCTCGCGCTGGCCGGTGGCGCTGTCGGCGCTGGCACTGATTCTGGCGATGATCGGCGCTGCGCCGCTGGCCGCGCAGAACCCGAAGGACGCCGAGCGCAAGCTGCAGAAGCTGCGCACCGAGCTGAAGGGTGTCGCCCAGGAACGACGCACGCTGGAAGGCCAGCGCGGGCAGGCCTCGCGCCAGCTGCGCGAGGCCGACGAAAAGGTCGCCCGCACCGGCCGCGTCCTGGCCGAGACCGAAACCGCGCTGCAGCGCGAAACCCGCGCCCTGCAGGAGGCCCAGCAGCGCCGCAGCGAACTGCAGGCGGGCCTGCAGCAGCAGCGCCAGGAGCTGGCCTCGCTGCTGCGCGCCGCCTACCGGATCGGCAACAACGCGCCGTTGAAGCTGCTGCTGTCGCAGGACCGGGTGGCCGATGCCAACCGCACGCTGGCCTACCACCGTTACCTGCAGCGCGAACGCGCGCGGCGCATCGGCGCGCTGACCGCCGACCTGACCGAACTGGAATCGCTGGAGGCGCAGATCGCCGAACGCCGCCAGGCGCTGGAAGGCACCCGCCAGCAGCAGAAACAACAGGCCGCCAGCCTCGCTGCGGACCGCCGCACGCGCGCCGAGACGGTGGCCAGCCTGGACGAACGCTACAAGGACCGCAGCGAACGCGAAAAAGCGCTGGGCCAGGATGCCAAGGCGCTGGAAACCCTGCTGGCCAACCTGCGCGCCGCCGCCGCGCGCGCCGAAGCCGAACGCCGTGCCGCCGCGCGCCGCGCCGCCGCGGAAAAAGCCGCCGCCGAGAAGGCCGAGCGCGCTGCCGCCGCCAGTGGCACCAAGCCGCCGCCGCGCCCGGGCAAGACCCCGCCGGCCGTCGCCTCGGCGCCGCCGCCCAAGGTGGGCGGGCTGGGCTGGCCGCTGTCGGGCAACCTGCTGGCGCGTTACGGCGGCAAGCTGCCGGACGGGCGCACCAGCAGTGGTGTGCTGATCAGCGCGCCTGCCGGCAGCACCGTTACCGCCGTCGCCGATGGCACCGTGGTGTTCTCCGACTGGATGACCGGCTACGGCATGATCCTGATCGTCGACCACGGCAATGGCTACATGAGCCTCTACGCGCACAACGACACGCTGCTGCGCGATGCCGGCGGCACGGTGAAGAAGGGCGATGCCGTGGCCAAGGTCGGCAACTCGGGCGGGCAGGGCGTTACCGCGCTGTATTTTGAATTGCGGCGTAATGGGCAGCCGGTGGATCCGTCGTCGTGGCTGCAGCGCCGGTAGCCCCGTTCAACGGGAATTTACCGTGCCTTCGCGCATAATCGGGCCACGCATCATCGGTGCGTGTGGTCCCGTCCCCCGCTCAACCTGGAGTGCTTCATGCGCGTAGCCCGTTCCGCCACCCTGCTGCTGGCCCTGGTGCCGGCGCTGTCATGGGCGCAGCAGACCGCCCAGGTTCCGGAACGCGGCGGCGATGCAGCCTCCACCGAAGAGGCGGTGACCTCGCGCGTGCCGCTGGATGAAATCCGCCGCTACGTCGCCGTCTACAACGCGGTACGTGCTGCGTATGTCGAGCCGGTGGACGACAAGAAGCTGATGCAGTCGGCCATCCGGGGCCTGCTGCTGGACCTGGACCCGCACAGCACCTACTTCGACAAGGAAGATGCCGAAGCCTTCGACGAACAGGCCGAAGGTGCCTATGAAGGCATCGGCGTGGAGCTGCAGCAGCAGCCCGACAACAGCAGCCTCAAGGTCATCTCGCCGATCGACGACACCCCGGCGGCCAAGGCCGGCATCCTGGCCGGCGACCTGATCATCGCCATCGACGGCAAGCCGATCAGCGCGATCGAAGCCACCGAGCCGCTGCGTGGCAAGGCCGGCAGCAAGGTGATCCTCACCATCGTGCGCGAGGGCAAAGCCAAGCCGTTCGACGTGCCGATCACCCGCGAAACCATCCGCGTCACCAGCGTGCGCAGCCGCATGCTGGAACCCGGCTATGGCTACGTGCGCCTGAGCACCTTCCAGGCCGATACCGGTGCCGATTTCCAGAAGCACGTGGGCCAGCTGCAGCAGCAGGCCGGCGGCAAGCTCAAAGGCCTGGTGCTGGACCTGCGCAGCAACCCCGGTGGCCTGCTCACCGCAGCAGTGCAGGTCGCCGACGACCTGCTGGACAAGGGCAACATCGTCAGCACCCGGGGCCGCATCGCGATCAGCGACGCGCGCTTCGATGCCACGCCCGGCGACCTGCTCAAGGGTGCGCCGGTGGTGGTGTTGGCCGATGCCGGTTCGGCCAGCGCCTCGGAAGTGCTGGCCGGCGCACTGCGCGACAACGGCCGTGCCCGCGTGATCGGCAGCCGCACCTTCGGCAAGGGCTCGGTGCAGACCGTGCTGCCGCTGGACAACGGCGATTCGGTCAAGCTGACCACCGCGCGCTATTACACCCCGAGCGGCAAATCGATCCAGGCCACCGGCATCGTGCCCGACGTGGTGCTGGTGCCGGAGAAGAAGCCGGGCGAAGACGACGACCTGCCGGCCAGCCTGTCCGATTACAGCGAAGCCACGTTGCCGGGCCACCTGCGCGGTGACGAAGAAGGCGGCGAAGGCTACCAGGCCGGCGACGTACTGCCCGGTGACGGCCCGATCAACGACGCGCTGGCCGAGCTGAAGCAGCCCGGTTCGGTAGCCGCAAAGCAGAAGGCCGACGCGGCGAAGAAGCCGGCGCCCAAGGTGGAAGCCAAGCCGAAGCCGGAACCTGCACCCACGCCGTGACGGGTGCACCCGCTGGTAGAGTCGGTTCCCAAACGACTGCCGATAACGGTGCAACGCCCGGTAACGCATTGCGTTGAACGGCGTAACAGCCGGATCCGCCGATGTTCATGCCGACATCGAACGCGGCGGGTACCACGGCGGTCGATTGGGATGCGACCCTACCAGCCTGCGGCGCACGCTTAAAACCCGTGCCGCTTCCGCAACCGCCGCGCGATCGCCGCGCGCACGTACACCCCATACACCAGCCCGA
Organism: Stenotrophomonas sp. GbtcB23; assembly: GCF_019091045.1. Lineage (NCBI taxonomy): Bacteria > Pseudomonadati > Pseudomonadota > Gammaproteobacteria > Lysobacterales > Lysobacteraceae > Stenotrophomonas > Stenotrophomonas sp. GbtcB23. The sequence goes on from NZ_JAGXKC010000026.1 coordinate 7,110, forward strand.
ACACGAACCCGGCAATGTGTGCCCACCAGGCCACCATGCCGAAGGTCGGGCCGATGTACGCGAACACAACCTGCAGCCCCGCCCACACCCCGATCAGCAGGTAGGCCGGCGCCCGCACGAATTCCAGGAACAGCCCCAGCGGGATCACCACCCCCAGCCGCGCGCCCGGGAACAGGGCCAGGTACGCCCCGATCAGCGCCGACACCGCGCCACTGGCGCCGATGATGATCTGGTCCGGGCTGCCCATCGTGTAGATCGCGGTGAGGTTGGAGATCGCCCCGCCCACCAGGAACAGCAGGATCAGCCGCCACGGCCCCAGCACCCGTTCGGCGGGCAGCCCGAAGATCAGCAGGAACACCAGGTTGCCCAGCAGGTGCGACCAGTCCGCGTGCAGGAACAGCGCGGTGAACAGCCGCAGCACGCTGCCGTCCTCGAAGGTCGCCCACCAGTCCAACGGCCGGGTCAGCCCGGTGGACAGCGCGCCCCAGTCCATCCACAGGCTGCGCCGGGCATCGCCCGGGCGCGAGATCGACCACAGGAACGCGGCCCACAGCGTCGCGAACAGCAGGGGCGTCGCCCAGCGGACAGCGGACTTCTTGCGGGAGGGGAGCGAGACAAACATGCGTGGGCGCTAGCCTAGCGCGGCAACGCGCCTGAAGGAGCGAAGACGCGTTCAGCCTGAATAGCCGGAAAGGGTGATCGCGTTATTGTTTCATTAACTGGTCTGGGTATACTCGCATACGGCGTCGTATGTCGGGAGGGGAATCCGGCGCGTTGTGTCAAGTCCTTCGGGGCCTGGGACAGCGCAGGCGCGCGTTGCCAAACCACACGCATTTCCGGAGAGAACAAACGATGCATACCGCTTCCACCCTCGCTCGCGTCACCGCCCTCGCTGTCGGCATCGCCGGTGTCCTGGCCGTTGGCCACGTCAACGCCGCCGCCTTCCAGCTGAAGGAAAACAGCGCCAAGGGCCTCGGCCGCGCCTTTGCCGGTTCGGGCAGCGCCCAGGGCGACGCCTCGATCATCGCGGTCAACCCGGCCGGCATGCGCCAGCTGGAAGGCACCCAGATCCAGGGCGACCTGAGCGCCATCAGCTTCAAGGCCGAATTCGAAGGCACCGGCCGCAAGCCGACCGGCCAGCCGCAGACCGGCGGTGACGGCGGCGACGCCGGCATGATCGCCCCGGTTCCGGCCGCGTACTTCCACATGCCGATCGGCGAACAGGCCCACTTCGGCGTGTCGCTGACCGCTCCGTTCGGCTTCAAGACCGACTACGACAACGGCTGGGTGGGTCGCTACAGCGGCCTGAAGACCGACCTGAAGGCGATCGACCTCGGCTTTGCCGCCTCGTACGACGTCAACCCGTACGTGTCCTTCGGCGCGTCGGTGTTCGTTGAGCACCTGACCATCGAACTGAGCAACAACATCGACTTCGGCACCGCGCTGGCCCAGTCCCGCGTGCCGGGCTTCGCCCCGGGCAGCGCCGATGGCAAGCTGACCATGGAAGGTGACAACAATGCGGTGGGCTGGACCGTCGGCGGTCTCTTCAGCCCGGATGAGAACACCCACATCGGCTTCAGCTATCGCTCCAAGGTCGAGCACAAGATCACCGGCGGTGATGCCACCTTCGACGTGCCGGCCAACGCTGCTGCCGTGCTGGCCGTGGCCCAGCCGGGCCGCTTCGTGACCACGTCGGGCAAGGCCACCGTGACCCTGCCGGCGTCGGCAACCATGAGCATCACCCACAATGTCAACGACCGCTGGACCGTGATGGGTGACGTGACCCGTACCGCCTGGTCGACCGCGTTCGACTCGGTCACCATCGACTACGGTTCGGCCCAGCCGGATTCGGTCCTGGACTTCTCCTATCGCGACACCACCTTCGTCTCGCTGGGTGCGGACTACAAGCTGAGCGACACCCTGACCCTGCGTGGCGGCGTCGCGTACGACCAGACCCCGACCACCGACGCCCACCGCGACGTGCGTGTGCCGGACACCAGCCGCAAGTGGCTGTCTTTCGGCCTGGGCTGGACCCCGGCGGCGAACATGGAATACAACTTCGGTTATACCCACCTGTTCACCAGCGACCCGAACGTGAACATTGGCGCCACCACCAACAACCAGGGCAACTCGCTGACCGGCAAGTACAAGGTCCGCGGCGACGTGCTGGCTGCATCGTTCAACTACAAGTTCTGATCCACGGCGTTCGCGCCGCGTAACAGACGGAAGGCCCCGCGCAAGCGGGGCCTTCTGCGTTGTGGGTCGGCAACCGGATGCGAAACGGGATGCGGACGCGGATGCGAAACCGCACCGGTAGAGCCGACTGTTAGTCGGCTGCTCTACGCGCGGTCCACGGCTTCATGCGAACGGCAGCCGACTGACAGTCGGCTCTACCCGCACGCGGGCGAACGTCCTGCGGCGTACAACAGGCCCTGGCGCAGCTGTGCCAGGAAATCGCGGTTGCGGTACAGCGCTGCGTCATGCCCCAGGCCGGTGTACCAGCTGCGCCCGCCATCAAACCGGTGGCACCACGCAATGGGGTGGTCGGCACCCATCGTGCCGCCCTGGTACATGCGCTCGTCCACAGTGGCAGTGACCTGCACGACCCCACGCGGGTTGCTGCGGAAGTTGTACAGCTCGTCGCGTACCGGCCACGAGGTGCCCTGCGGCTTGCCCTCGCGCTCCGGCTGCACGCGGCTGAACTGCCGGCCTTCGGGGTGGTTCTTGAAGTACGCGCCCACCAGCTGCCCATACCAGGGCCAGTCGTACTCGGTGTCGGCGGCCGAATGCACGCCCATGAACCCGCCACCCGCGCGGATGAAGGTCTCCATCGCCTGCTGTTGGGTGGCATCGAGCACATCGCCGGTGGTGTTGGCGAACACCACCACCCGATAGCGGGCCAGGTTGGCGTCGTTGAAATCGGCCGCGTTCTCGCTCTGGTCCACTGCCATCCGCTCGCGCTCGGCCAGCAGGCGCAGCGTGCTCACGGCAGTGGGAATCGAGTCGTGGCGGAACTTGGCGGTACTGGTGAACACCAGCACGCGCTCGTTGGCCGCCGCCATGGCCGCGGGAACGGTGGACAGGAACATCGCCAACAGCAACGGCAGGACATTTGGGCGCATGGCCGGATCATGCCACAGCCCCGTACAATCCCGGTCCGCGCGCAGCCGGCCGGATGCCGCCTGCGGCGCAGGAACCGCTTCACGATCCATGACAAGGAAACCACATGTCGCCCGTTCTGCTTCGTTCCACCCTGGCCTTCGCCCTCTCCGCGCTGGCCGCGCCGGCCTTCGCCGCCGCCGATTTCGCCACCTGTTTCACCCTCACCCCGGGCCTGCGCTACTCCACCGGCGATGAAACCCTGACCATCGAGAAGGCGGAGTTCGCCGGCCAGCAGGCCATCCGCGTGCAGAGCGCCGGTGGTGGCGTCGGTACGGCCGCCTACTACGATGCCAGCGGCCGCCAGCTGCTGGGCCAGGACCGCTACGGCATCTCCGCCTGGGGAGGCGACGCCTCCCGGCCGGTGATGACCGATACCTTCAAGCCCGCGCCGACCTTCCCGCAGGCCGCCAGGCCGGGCGAGCGCTTCGTGGTCAACGGCAGCGGCGAACGCACCCACCACGTGGAGCAAACGGTGGAGCCGGTGGATTACGACGGCTTCAACGACTACACCTTCGTCGGCTTCGAAGACGTGGAGGCCACGGTCGACGACCAGCCGCGCACCTTCAAGGACACCTGCCACGTCAGCGCGACCTTCGAAGACAACCGCATGGAAGCCTGGTACGCACCTGGGTTCGGCCGCATCAAATTCGAGCGCTACATGGGCGAAGAACTGCTCATGCGCGATGAAATCGAGGCCATCCACGCCGAGTGACGGCGTCGGCATCACCCACGAAAAACCCCGCTTTCGCGGGGTTTTCGTTCAAACCATCACAACATCGATCAATCGCCCAACGTCAGCAGCGACGCATTGCCACCGGCCGCGGTGGTGTTCACGGTGACGGTCTTCTCGGTGGCAAAACGCAGCAGGTAGTGCGGGCCGCCGGCCTTCGGACCGGTGCCCGACAGGCCCTGGCCGCCGAACGGCTGCACGCCCACCACCGCACCGATCTGGTTGCGGTTGACGTACACGTTGCCCACGTTCACCCGCGAGGAAATGCGGTCCACGGTTTCGTCGATGCGCGAATGCACGCCCAGGGTGAGGCCGTAGCCGGTGGCGTTGATCTGGTCGATCACCGCATCGAGCTGGTCGCCCTTCCAGCGGATCACGTGCAGCACCGGCCCGAAGATTTCCTTGTGCAGCTGGTCCAGGTTCTTCAGCTCATACGCACGCGGCGCGAAGAAGGTGCCGTGCGCGGCCGCTTCGCTGAGCTCGGCAGCGGCGATCAGGCGCGCTTCCTTCTCCATGCGCACCGCATGTTCCTGCAGGATCTGCAGCGCATCGGCATCGATCACCGGGCCGACGTCGGTCGACAGCAGGCCCGGGTCGCCGATCTTCAGCTCGGCCATCGCACCGGCCAGCATGGTCATCACCTTGTCGGCGATGTCGTCCTGCACGAACAGCACGCGTGCGGCCGAGCAGCGCTGGCCGGCCGAGGTGAACGCCGAACCGATCGCATCCTTGACCAGCTGTTCCGGCAGCGCCGAGGAATCGGCGATGAAGGCGTTCTGGCCGCCGGTTTCGGCGATCAGCACGCCAATGGCGGCATCGCGCGCAGCCATCGCACGGTTGATCGCGCGCGCGGTATCGGTCGAACCGGTGAAGGCCACGCCGGCCACGCGCGGGTCGGCGGTGAGCGCGGCACCCACGGTGGCGCCGTCGCCCGGCAGGAACTGCACCACGCCTTCGGGCACGCCGGCGTCCAGCAGCAGCTTCACCGCGTAGTAGCCGATCAGGTTGGTCTGTTCGGCCGGCTTGGCGATCACGCTGTTGCCGGCGGCCAGCGCGGCGCTGACCTGGCCCAGGAAGATCGCCAGCGGGAAGTTCCACGGGCTGATGCACACGAACACGCCGCGGCCATGCAGCTGCAGCTCGTTGGATTCACCGGTCGGGCTGGGCAGCTTCTCGGCATGGCCGAACTGCTCGCGCGCCTGCTTGGCGTAGTAACGCAGGAAGTCCACCGCTTCGCGCACTTCGGCGATGCCGTCGGGCAGGCTCTTGCCGGCTTCCTTGACGCACAGCGCCATGAATTCCGGCAGGCGGGCTTCCAGCTGGTCGGCAGCGTGCTCGAGGATCGCCGCGCGGCTGGCGGCCGGGGTGCGGTTCCACTGCGGCTGGGCGGCCACGGCGTTGGCCAGGGCCTTTTCCACGGTGGCGCTGTCGGCCGGCTGCCACTGGCCCACCACCTGGCGCGTGTCGGCCGGGTTGACCACGTTCAACAGCGCGCCGGTGGGCTGTGCACCCGGCACCAGCGGAGCGGCCTGCCACGGCTTGACGGCGGCGTTGAGCTGCTCGGCCAGGGCGCGCAGATCGTTGTCGTTGGCGAGATTGACGCCCATGGAGTTCTTCCTGTCGTGGTTCTGGCTGCGCAGCAGGTCAACCGGCAGCGGGATTTTCGGGTGCGGAATGGAATCGAACGAGGCAACGGCTTCGACCGGATCGCGGATCAGGTCGTCGATGGCCACCGCGTCGTCGGTGATGCGGTTGACGAAGCTGGAGTTGGCGCCGTTCTCGAGCAGGCGGCGCACCAGGTACGGCAGCAGGTCTTCGTGCGAACCCACCGGGGCGTACACGCGGCACGGCACGTTCAGGCGGTGGGCCGGCACCACTTCGGCGTACAGGTCATCGCCCATGCCGTGCAGCTTCTGGTGTTCGTACTGGCCACCCTGCGCGATCGCCTGCACCGCCGCGATGGTGTGCGCGTTGTGCGTGGCGAACATCGGGTAGATCGCATCGGCATGGGTGAACAGACGCTTGGCACAGGCCAGGTAGGACACGTCGGTGTTCTGCTTGCGGGTGAACACCGGGTAGGCCGGCAGGCCGTCGATCTGGGCGCGCTTGATCTCCGCGTCCCAGTACGCGCCCTTGACCAGGCGCACCTGCAGGCGACGGCCGATGCGGCGGGCCAGGTCGGCCAGGTAATCGATCGTGTACGGGGTGCGCTTCTGGTACGCCTGCACCACCACGCCGAAGCCTTCCCACCCGGCCAGCGAGGCATCGCTCACCACCGCTTCGATGATGTCCAGCGACAGTTCCAGGCGGTCGGTTTCCTCGGCATCCACCGTGCAGCCGATGCCGTACGACTTGGCCAGTTGTGCCAGTTCCAGCACGCCCGGGACCAGGTCGGCCATCACGCGCGCGCGCTTGGCGTGCTCGTAGCGCGGGTACAGCGCCGACAGCTTGATGGAAATGCCCGGGGCCGAATTGACGTCGCCATCCGGGCGGCCGCCACGGGCCTTGTGGTCGCCACCGATGGAGTGGATCGCGCGGCGGTAGTCTTCCAGGTAACGCTTGGCGTCCTTCATGGTCAGCGCGCCTTCGCCAAGCATGTCGAACGAATAGCGGTAGCTGGCGTTGTCGCCCTTGTGCGAGCGCGACAGCGCTTCGTCGATGGTGCGGCCCATGACGAACTGGTGGCCCATGATCTTCATCGCCTGGCGCACGGCCAGGCGGATCACCGGCTCACCCACGCGGCCCATCAGGCGCGCGAACGCGCCCGGCACGTCGGCGCGGGTGGAGTCGTTGATCTGCACGATGTGGCCGGTGAGCATCAGGCCCCAGGTGGAGGCGTTGACCAGCACCGAATCGCTGCCGCCCAGGTGCTTCTTCCAGTCCGCTTCGCCGAGCTTGTCGCGGATCAGCTTGTCGGCGGTCTCCTGGTCCGGAATGCGCAGCAGCGCTTCGGCCACGCACATCAGCAGCACGCCTTCCTCGCTGCCCAGGTCGTACTGGCGCATGAAGGCTTCGATCGCGCCCTGGTCCTTGGCACGCACGCGTACGCGCTTGACCAGGTCGGCGGCGGTGGCCTGCACCTTCGCCTGCTCGTCCGCGGGCAGGCGCGCCTGCGCCAGCAGCTCGCGCACGTGGCTGGCCTCGTCCTTCATCCAGGCATCGGTGATCGCCTGGCGGAACGCATTGGGAACGGCCGGCAGCTCGGGGGACAGCAGCGGCGGGCGGGAGGCGCCGGACGGGGCCGGGGCAGGGGGAAGCGCGGAAGATGCGGTCATGCCGGTTGGCTCGTGGAAAACTTGACCATTTTAATCGCTTTTTCATCCGTGAAAGCAATCGGAGATGCGCCGCCGATTACGGTCATAGCCTTTCATACAGGGGGATTCGGCGGATCCCGAGGTGTCGTTGAAACTGTGCCGATTTCGTCAAAACAGCTGCCGATGCTTATGCTGTATTGCACCATTGTCAAAACTGTGAATGGACCCTTGCCGGTCGCGCGAGATCAGGGCTACCATCGAGACGTTTCCTGCGGCAGGAACACGCGTCCCCCACGGGCGCTCGAATGAACGGTGTGTGCGGAGATGAATCCGCACCCGGTCGATCGCCGGTGTTCAGTGCATACCCCCATGGGGTGGGGGCTGATCGTCGGCGGGAAGAGAACCAGAAGGCTTGCTAGTGGCCAGCGATGGCTGCAACCGACGACGCTAAGGGTCTAGGCAATGAAGCAACGCAGAAAGTGGGGCACGCAGTTCGCAAAGGCAGTGGGGTGTGGGGCAGCGCTGATGGCGCCGGCTCTGGCGTGGGCCCAATCGGCCGACCCGGTTCCGTGGCAGCTGAACATGGGCAAGGGGGTCACCCAGAGCTCGCGGCTGGCCTGGGAATCCAACATGTTCTCCCTGTGGGTGTGTACGGTCATCGGCGTGCTGGTATTCGGCGCGATGTTCTATGCCATCTTCAAGTTCCGCAAATCCAAGGGGGCGGTCGCCGCCACCTTCAGCCACAACACCAGGGCCGAGATCGTCTGGACGGTCATTCCAGTGATCATCCTGGTGGTGATGGCGTGGCCGGCCACGGCCAACCTGATCAAGTTCTACGACACCCGCGATGCCGAAATGACCGTCAAGGTCACCGGCTACCAGTGGATGTGGAAGTACGAATACCTGGGTGAAGACGTCACCTTCACCAGCCGCCTGGACCGCGAATCCGACCGGGTCCGGCAGAGCGGCAAGGTACCCGACCGCGAAAGCCACCCGCATTACCTCCTCGACGTGGACAACCGCCTGGTGTTGCCGGTCGATACCAAGGTGCGTTTCGTCATCACCTCCGACGACGTGATCCACGCGTGGTGGGTGCCGGCGCTGGGCTGGAAGCAGGATGCCATTCCCGGTTTCGTCAACGAAGCCTGGACCAATATCGAGAAGGTCGGCGTGTACCGCGGCCAGTGTGCCGAACTGTGCGGCAAGGACCATGGCTTCATGCCCATCGTGGTGGAAGCGGTGTCCAAGGAAGATTTCCAGAAGTGGCTGGCCGGAAAGCGGCCCAAGGCGCCCGACCCGGCACCGGCACCGGCCGCACCGGAAGCCGCCCCTGCGCCCGCAGACCCGGCGGCGCCCGCACCCGAGGCTGCACCCGCAGCTGCACCGGCGCCTGAAAACGCCTGATACGAACCGCGCGCGCCGCACGGCGCGCGCTGATACCGAACCAACGAGGTGGTGTGGCGATGGCGCATTCCGCAGTTGATCACGACGGGCATCACGGGCATCAGCAGTCGTTCTTCGAGCGTTGGTTCTTCTCGACCAACCACAAGGACATCGGCACGCTCTACCTGCTTTTCAGCTTCATCATGTTCATCATCGGCGCGGCGATGAGCGTGATCATCCGCGCCGAGCTGATGCAGCCTGGCCTGCAGTTCGTGAAGCCGGAAACCTTCAACCAGCTCACCACCGTGCATGCGCTGGTGATGATCTTCGGTGGCGTCATGCCTGCCTTCGTCGGCCTGGCCAACTGGATGATCCCGTTGCAGGTGGGCGCGCCGGACATGGCGCTGCCGCGCATGAACAACTGGTCGTTCTGGCTGCTGCCGGTGGCCTTCAGCCTGCTGCTGCTCACCTTCCTGCTGCCCGGCGGTGCGCCGGCCGGCGGCTGGACCCTGTACCCGCCGCTGTCACTGCAGGGCGGCTACAACGTGGCGTTCACCGTGTTCGCCATCCACGTGGCCGGCATCAGTTCGATCATGGGCGCGATCAACATCATCGCCACCGTGCTCAACATGCGCGCCCCGGGCATCGACCTGCTGAAGATGCCGATCTTCTGCTGGTCCTGGCTGATCACCGCCTTCCTGCTGATCGCCGTGATGCCGGTGCTGGCCGGTGCGGTGACCATGCTGCTCACCGACAAGTTCTTCGGTACCAGCTTCTTCAACGCGGCCGGCGGCGGCGATCCGGTGATGTTCCAGCACATCTTCTGGTTCTTCGGCCACCCGGAGGTGTACATCATGATCCTGCCGGCGTTCGGCGTGGTCAGTGAAATCATCCCCACCTTCAGCCGCAAGCCGCTGTTCGGTTACCAGGCCATGGTCTACGCGATCGCCGCGATCGCCTTCCTGTCCTTCATCGTCTGGGCCCACCACATGTTCACCGTGGGCATGCCGCTGGGCGGCGAAATCTACTTCATGTTCGCCACGATGCTGATCTCCATCCCGACCGGGGTGAAGGTGTTCAACTGGGTGAGCACCATGTGGCGCGGTTCGCTCACCTTCGAAGCGCCCATGCTGTGGGCGGTCGCCTTCGTGATCCTGTTCACCATCGGCGGCTTCTCCGGCCTGATGCTGGCCATCGTGGTGGCCGACTTCCAGTACCACGACACCTACTTCGTCGTGGCGCACTTCCACTACGTGCTGGTCACCGGCGCGGTGTTCGCGCTGATCGGCGCCGTGTACTACTGGTGGCCGAAGTGGACCGGGCGCATGTACAGCGAGTTCTGGGCCAAGGTGCACTTCTGGTGGTCCATCATTTTCGTGAACCTGCTGTTCTTCCCGCAGCACTTCCTGGGCCTGGCCGGCATGCCGCGCCGCATTCCCGATTACAGCGTGGCGTTCGCCGACTGGAACCTGATCAGCTCCATCGGCGCGTTCGGCATGTTCGTGACCCCGTTCATGATGGCCGCAATCCTGATCGCCTCGCTGCGCAACGGCGAAAAGGCCGCTGACCGCGCCTGGGAAGGTGCACGCGGGCTGGAGTGGACGGTTCCGTCACCGGCACCGGCGCATACCTTCACCGTACCGCCGACCATCCGCCCGGGCGATCTGGCCCATGACGACATCACCCATTGAGGTCCGCCATGCATGATGTCCACCAACAGGATCTGGCTGCCCGCCGCCAACGCGCACGGCGCACCGCGCTGTGGGTCGGTGCGGTCGCGATCCTGGTCTATGTCGGCTTCATCCTGAGCGGGGTGCTGGGCCGATGAGCGAGACCCGCCCCGCACCGCATGCCGGGCTGCCGCGCCTGATCGCGGTGGCGGTGGCGGTGTTCGTGCTCACCTTCTCGCTGGTGCCGCTGTATCGCATCGCGTGCGAAAAGGTGTTCGGGGTGCGGCTGGAGCGTGGGCCCGGTGCGGCGGCGGTGGGCGCGCCCGGCGCAGCCAAGCGCACCGTGCGGGTGCAGTTCGATGGCGGGGTGAACTCCAAGCTGCCGTGGGCCTTCCACCCCGAACAGCTGACCATGGACGTGGTGCCCGGCGAGCTCAACGAAGCGCTGTACTACGCGCGCAATGACAGCGACCACGCGCTGGTGGGCAGCGCGGTGCCGTCGGTGGCCCCGGCCAAGGCCTCGGGCTACTTCAGCAAGACCGAATGCTTCTGCTTCACCGCGCAGACCCTGGTGGCCGGCGAGAAACGCGACATGCCGGTGCGTTTCATCGTCGACCCGGACCTGCCCGCCAACATCAAGACCATCACCCTGTCCTACACGTTCTACAAGAACGACGCGCTGTCGGCGCAGCTGGCCACGGCGACCCCGCCGGCCACCGCGCGCTCGGCACCCTGATACGTACCCGGATACCGATCATGGCCACCCAGCACAGCCCAGACGCCAACGTGTACTTCGTGCCCACCCACAGCAAGTGGCCCTTCATCGGTTCCATCGCGATGATGGTCACCATGGTGGGCGTGGCCAGCTGGCTCAATGATGCCGGCTGGGGCAAGTGGACCTTCTACGCCGGCATCGCCATGCTGGTGCTGACCCTGTTCTGGTGGTTCAGCGACGTCGTGCGCGAATCGCAGGCCGGCAACTACAACCACCAGGTCGACGGCTCGTTCCGGATGGGCATGGTGTGGTTCATCTTCTCCGAAGTGATGTTCTTCGGTGCCTTCTTCGGCGCGTTGTTCTACACCCGCAACCTGGGCCTGCCGTGGCTGGGCGGCGAGGGCGACGGGGTAATGACCAATGAACTGCTCTGGGATGGCTACTCGGCCGCCTGGCCGACCAACGGCCCGGGTGCCATCGGCGGCCACTTCCAGACCATCCCGGCCTGGGGCCTGCCGCTGATCAACACGCTGATCCTGCTCACTTCCGGCGTCACCCTCACCATCGCCCACCATGCGCTCAAGGCCGGCCACCGCCGCCAGCTGCTGGTGTGGCTGGGCATCACCGTGCTGCTGGGCGCGTTCTTCCTCACCCTGCAGGCCGAGGAGTACATCCACGCCTACAAGGAGCTCAACCTCACCCTGGGCTCGGGCATCTACGGCTCCACGTTCTTCATGCTCACCGGCTTCCACGGCGCGCACGTGCTGCTGGGCACGATCATGCTGATCGTGATGTGGCTGCGCTCGGCCAAGGGCCACTTCACCCGCGACAACCATTTCGGTTTCGAAGCCGCCGCGTGGTATTGGCACTTCGTCGACGTGGTGTGGCTGATGCTGTTCCTGTTCGTCTACGTGCTGTAGCGTCGGGCGGTATCAACCGCCCACGCCGTGGGGTTTGATCCAGCCGCTGTAGATGCCGATGGCCACCAGCACGATCAGCGCCACCGATACCGCGATGCGGCGGGTGAGCGCATTGACCGTGCGTTTGGTCTGGCCACGGTCGACCAGCAGGTAATACAGCCCCGCGCCCAGATTCCAGACGATGACGATCAGAAACGCGATTACCAGCAGGGTCTTCAACGAATCATTCATGCGCAGCTCGAGGGCAGGGCGGGTATGCCTATCTGACCGCGTTTTGCCGGCGTTGTCATGATGCGCAAGCACACGCGCCTGATCGGCTGGGTCGTCGCCGTGCTGGTGATCCTCGCGTTCTGCCAGCTGGGCCGCTGGCAGCTGCAGCGGATGCATGAAAAACAGGCGCTGCTGGATCAGCAACTGCCGGCCCGTGCGCAGACCCTCAGCCTGGCCCAGGCGCAGGCCGCACCCGTGCAGCTGCGCTGGGTGGAGGACCACGGCCACTTCCTGCCCGGCACCCTGCTGCTGGACAACCAGACCCGCGAAGGCCGCGCCGGCATCAAGGTGTACCAGCCGTTCCGCAGCGATGGCGGCGCGGTGGTGCTGGTGGACCTGGGCTGGCTGCCGATGCCGGGCGACCGCACCCTGCCGGCCATCGTGCCGCGCGAGGGTCCCGCCCAGGTGGCCGGCCTGCTGGCGCCGCCGCCGGCCAGCGGGCTCGTGCTGGGCCCGGCATTCACCACGACCCCGCAACCGGGTGTGTGGCTGGCCAACCGCATGCCGCCCGATGACGTCGCCTCCACGCTGGCACTGCCCGCGGGCAGCCTGCACGGCCCGGTACTGCGCCTGGACCCCGCGCTGCCCGGCGGCTACGCCCGCGACCTGGAGCTGCTGCCCAACACCCTGCCGCCCAGCCGCCACCTCGGCTACGCCGTGCAGTGGTTCGGCCTGGCCCTGACCGTGCTGATCGTCGCACTCGTCCTCGAATGGCGCCGGCGGCGCACGGCACGCCCCCTCCTTCCATGAGAAAATCCCACGCATGAATGCCATCACCCCGGAACAGCTCAAGGCCCGCAACCGTGGCCGCTGGACCCTGGTAGCCCTGTTCGGCCTGTTCTTCGGGGCCATGGCGCTGGCCGGCGTGCTGCGCTTCGCCGGCTGGCAGCCGGCCGCCCACCGCAACACCGGCGAAGTGTTCACCCCGGCGGTGGACGCGCGCGCGCTGCCGCCCACCCTGGCCAACGGCCAACCGTACCCGTGGAACCCCGATGCCCATGTCTGGCGCATCCTGGTGGCGCCGGCCCCGGGCTGCGCGGCCGAGTGCGTCACTTTGTCGCAGGGATTGGACAAGGTGTGGCAGCTGTTCGGCCATAGGGCCGATAATGTCGAGATCCTGTGGCTGGGTACGCCGCCGGCCGAGGTCCAGGGCTTTCCCGCCCTGCGCGTGCTGGCCCCCCAGCCGAACCTGCGTGCCGTGTTGCCCGCCGTGGATGACGCCGCCGGCACGCCTGTGTATGTCATCGACCCGAATGGGTTCGTGATCATGCGGTATGCGCCGGGATTCGAATTGGCCGGTCTGCGCAAGGACATGGCCACGCTGTTGAAACTGAAGTGAGTTCCGTTTGATGAACCCCACCGCGCGCCCGGCGCTGCATCGCAATTTCCACCGTCTGGCGTGGTTCGCCCTGATCATGACGGCCAGCACGATCATGTTTGGTTCGTTCGTGCGCCTGTCCGATGCCGGCCTGAGCTGCCCGGACTGGCCGACCTGCTACGGCCGCGTGACCTGGCCGCAGCATGCGCAGGAAGTGATCGGCCACGAAGCGGCCAAGATCCGCCCGCTGGAAACCCACAAGGCGTGGCGCGAGCAGGTGCACCGTTTCCTGGCCGGCGCGCTGGGCATCGAAATCCTCACCCTGGCCCTGCTGGCCACGCGCCGCCGGCGCTGGGGCACCACCGCCGTGGTTACCGCGTGCGTGCTGGTGGCCACCGGCATACCGCTGTACATGATGGGCATGCATGTCCTGGCCAGCATCCTGGCCATCACCGGCGAAGTGATCCTGCTGATCGCCGCGTTGCGCTGGAACAACATCGACCTCTCACGCGCGGCCTTGCTGACGCTGGCGGTGGTGATCTTCCAGGCGCTGCTGGGCATGTGGACGGTGACCCTGCTGCTCAAGCCCATCGTGGTGATGGGTCACCTGCTCGGCGGCATGCTGATGTTCGGGCTGCTGGTGTGGATGGCCTGGCGCGCCACGCACATGCCGATCACCCTGGTGCAGGCACCGAAGCTGAAGTGGCTGCTGCGCATCGGCGTGGCCGTGCTGGTCATGCAGATCGCATTGGGTGGCTGGGTGAGCGCCAACTACGCCGCGCTGGCCTGCGGCGGCGGCAGTGCGTCGCTGGATAACTTCCCGCGCTGCGTCAGCCAGTGGTGGCCTCAGCACGACTTCAAGGAAGGCTTCACGCTGTGGCGTGGCATCGGCGTGGATTACGAAGGGGGCGTGCTCGATGGCGCTTCGCGTATCGCGATCCAGATGACGCACCGGATGTTTGCCGTTGTCGTGGCGGTGTACCTGCTGTGGCTGGCGGTGCGCCTGTACCGGCTGCCGAGCATGCGTGGCTGGGCCAGCGCGCTGGGGCTGCTGGTGGTGGCGCAGATTACCCTGGGCATTCTCAACGTGAAGCTGGCGGTGCCGCTGGAAGTGGCAGTGGCGCACAGCGGCGGCGCGGTCGCGCTGCTGTTCGTGCTGGTCACGCTGATGGCGCGCCTGCGCGCGCCTTCCGACGTGGTGGATGAAGCCGTCGGGGCGACACCATGAGCATCAGGCAGTATTGGGACCTGACCAAGCCGAAGGTCGTGGCGTTGATCGTGTTCACCGCGCTGGTGGGCATGTTCCTGGCCATCCCCGCGTTGCCCACCGCCGAGCAGGCCATGCGCGGCGCGCTGGGCTTCCTCGGCATCTGGCTGGCGGCCTCGGCCGCGGCGGCCATCAACCAGCTGCTGGATGCGCAGATCGACGCGCAGATGGCGCGCACCTCGTGGCGGCCACTGGTAGTGGGCAAGGTCAAGCCGTGGCAGGTGCTGGTGTTCGCCGGCGCGCTGATCGTGCTGTCGATGACCATCCTGGTGCTGTGGGTGAACGTCATCACCGCCGTGCTGACCTTCGCCTCGCTGATCGGCTACGCGGTGATCTACACCGTGTACCTCAAGCGCGCCACCTCGCAGAACATCGTCATCGGCGGTCTCGCCGGCGCCACCCCGCCGCTGCTGGGCTGGGCGGCCATCACCGGCATGCAGGGCCCGTGGGACTGGGCGTATGCATCGTTGCTGGTGCTGATCATCTTCATCTGGACCCCGCCGCATTTCTGGGCGCTGGCAATCTTCCGCCGCGAAGATTACGCCAAGGCCAAGATCCCGATGCTGCCGGTCACCCATGGCGTGGCGTACACCCGCAAGTCGATCATGGCGTATTCCATCGTGCTGGCCATCGTCAGCATCCTGCCCACGGTGGTGGGCATGAGCGGGCTGTTCTACCTGGGCGGCGCGGTGGTGCTCAACGCCGTGTTCCTCTGGTACGCCTGGCGCATGCTCAATCCACCGGACGAGCTGTTCTCGATGAAGATGTTCGGCTACTCCATCGTCTACCTCATGGCGCTGTTCGCGTTCCTGATGGTGGACCACTGGATGCTGCCGTTCCTGTGAGCTTCCTGCGCCAGCCTTGAAACCGGACATCGCGTCGCCATTGCTTTCATGACCCCAACAGGACGTGACGGCATGAAGCGATGGCTCTGGATGGCTGTGATGGTGGCTTCGATGGTGTGCGGCACAGCCGTCGCCGTGCCGGCAGGCGGTGTCGGTGACACCGCAACACAGATCGTGACCTTGGCGGGCGACCACCGGCTGGTGGTGCTCGGCGAATACCACGGAACCGCCGAAACGCCGCTGCTGGTGGCCGACCTGATGGAACGCTACAGCCGCGACAACGCGTCCGTGCGGCTGGGGTTGGAGCTGCCGATGAGCGAGAACGCCGCGCTGGCGCGGTACCTGCGTTCCAACGGCGATGCGGATGCGCGCGAAGCACTGCGCACCTCGCCGTTCTGGCGGGTGAAAGATGGCCAGCATGACGGACGACGCAGCCGCGACATGCTGGCGTTGATCGAAACGTTGCGCGTGCTGCGGGCACAGGGTCGCGATATCGCTGTAGCGGGCTACGACATTGAGATCAGCGCGTACGACAGCGACGTGGATCGCGACGCGGAGATGGCCACCCATGTGCGCCAACAGTTCAACGCGCTGCCCAGCGCGGCGCGGATGCTGGTACTGACAGGCAACGTGCATGCGATGCGCCACCCGTTCGAAGATGCGCCCCCGGAAATGCAGCATCGCACCATGGCGGCGTTCCTTCTGGACCTGCCGCTGTACAGCGTGCGCCTGGAGGCACTGCGTGGCCACACCTGGCATTGCATGAGCCCCTGCCGCGCGATGCCGCTGCTCGAGCGGCCGGCACGCGATCCGGTTGCCGACACGGACCCGGATCGCTCGTATGACGCATGGGTGTACCTGCCGGAGCTGAGCGTAGGAACGTTGACCGACCGCTGACGCCGGCCGGCGCGGAGCACGCTGGGCTGGGAACGGCATTGGTAGGGTCGCTTCCCAAACGACCGCCGGTAGCAATGATCAGCGCGGTGGCGGCATGACCCTGGCCGACGCCACGTCGCAAAGCGCAGTTCCGATGATTGTCATGCCCACCATCGGCTGATCACCGTTATCGGCGGTCGTTTGGGAAGCGACCCTACCAACATCGCCGCGTGCCGCGTGCCGCGTGCCGCGTACCGCGTGCTGCGCCGTCAGTCCAATGGCGCGGGGTTCACCACGGGGTCGCGTGCGTAGCGCTGTGCGATCACCGCGCAGACGATCAGCTGGATCTGGTGGTAGATCATGATCGGCAGCACGATGGCGCCCAGGCTGCCGCCGGCAAACAGGATCTTGGCCATCGGCACGCCGGTGGCCAGGCTCTTCTTGGAACCGCAGAACAGGATGGTGATGCGGTCTTCGCGGTTGAAGCCCAGCCGCCGTGACAGGAAGGCAATCGTTGGCATGGCGATACCCAGCAGCACCGCCGCCACCACCGCCACGGTGAGCAGCGACAACAGCGGGGTCTTGCTCCACAGCCCTTCGTTGACCGCTTCACCGAAGGCCGAATACACCACCAGCAGGATCGTGCCCTGGTCGGTGTAGCGCAGCAGCGCGCGCTGCCGTTCCACCCAGCGGGCGATCCACGGGCGCAGCAGGTGGCCGGCCACGAACGGCAGCAGCAGCTGCAGCATGATGCTCAGGATGGCCTGGCCGGGATTGTGCATGCCGCCTGCGGTACCGGCCAACAGGGCCAGCAGCAGCGGGGTGAGGAACACGCCGAGGATGCTGGACAGCGAAGCGCTGACCACCGCCGCCGGCACGTTGCCGCGCGCCAGCGAGGTGAACGCGATCGATGACTGGACCGTGGACGGCAACGCGCACAGGAACAGCACGCCGATGTACAGCTCGGGGGTGAGCAGCCAGCCATCCAGCGGCTTGAACGCCAGCCCGAACAGCGGGAACAGTACGAACGTGAAGGCCAGGATGGTCAGGTGCAGGCGCCAGTGCAGCAGCCCGGCCATGATCGATTCGCGCGGCAGGCGCGCGCCGTGCAGGAAGAACAGCGCAGCGATGGCCACGTCGGTGACATCGTCCAGCACCATGGCCGCAGGACCGTGCATTGGCAGGAACGACGCCAGCAGCACGGTGCCGAGCAGGGCGAGGGTGAAGTTGTCCGGTCGCAGGCGCGACCACCAGCGGGTCATGGTGGGCAGGCTCCTGTAGAGCAGGGGGAAAGGGGGTGAAGCGGCAGCAGGATCAACGCGCGGTGTCCTGCTCGAGCAGGGTGCGGGTCTGGGCCTCCAGCGAGGTCATGCCGGCCTCGCGGCCGAACTGCAGGGCCTGTTCGGTGGATGCGCCCTGTTGCGCTTTCATCAGCGCCAGCAGCGCGCCGACGCGGTTGCCGGAGGCACAGTGCAGCAGCACCGGGCCGTTGGCCTGGGTCAGCGCGGCCTGCAGGGCCTGCACCTTGGCGGGGGTCAAGCCGGCAGCACCAGCGAGCGGGATGCGCACGTAGTGCAGGCCGAGCGACGCCACCGTGGCGGTTTCGTCGAAGCCGCGGTCTTCTGTGGGTTGGCGCAGGTCGATCACGGTGGTGATGCCTGCCGTGGCGGCCTGCTCCAGTTGTGCTGCCGTCGGTTGCCCGCCGGTGTAGAGGTCTTCTGCAGGATTCCTGAAGGTTCGGGCGAGGTCGGCTTCGGCCAGCGAGGCAGGGCCTCGCTCTACCAGTTTGTCATCCGGCCCTTCCTGCGTAGAGCGAGGCCCTGCCTCGCTGCCCACCGGAGCCAGGGCAACCAGACACAGCAGGAAGGCACTGAAGAAGGCGGGGCGGTTCCAACGTCGCATCACTTCACCTTCCTCCCTCATCGGTCAACGCAGCGTGGCGCGCGCCTTCAACAGCTCGCGCAGTTCGTACTTGTCAGTATCGTCCAGACCCTGCTGCCGCTGCTTTGCCTGAAGCTCCTCAAGACGTTGCAACAACAGCTGTTTTTCCAGCTGCGCCACCGCATCGTGCAGTTCCTGGTTCCACATCGCCTCATCGCCGGGCAGCGTCTGCGCGGCCAGCTTGTGCAGCGATTCCTGCTCTTCGCGGCCTTCGAAGTGCTCCAGCAGTGCGCCGGTGCTGATGTCCGGGCGCTGTTCCACCAGCGTGAGCAGCTCGATCAGCAGCTCCACCCCGGGCAGGCGCAGGCCGCTGAAGTGGTGGCCTTCCAGCGTCATCGCCAGCGACGGCTGCTGCAGCAGGATGGCAATGGCCGCGCGTACCAGGCTGCGACGCTGCGCGGGTGCCACGGCGCGTGCCGGCGGGCGCGATGCCGGCGCGGCGGCTGGTTTGGCGCCCAGCCCGGTCAACGTGGCCAGCTGCTGCTTCATCAGGTCGCCGAAGGCGCCATCGGGAATCTGCGCCAGCATCGGCCGCGCGCGTTCGGCCAGGCGTGCCTTGCCATCCAGCGTGGCCATGTTCACTTCGCGGGTGAGCTCATCGAAGAAGAACTGCGACAACGGCGTGGCCTGCTTCAGGCGCTCGTCGAAGCCGTCCTTCCCTTCCTTGCGCACGATGGTGTCGGGGTCTTCGCCATCGGGCAGGAACAGGAAGAACGCCTGGCGGCCATCCTTCATGCGCGGCAGCACCGATTCAAGCGCGCGCCAGCCGGCGCGGCGGCCGGCGGCGTCGCCGTCGAAGCAGAAGAACACATCCGGCGCGTTGCGGAACAGCAGCTCGGCATGGTCCGGCGTGGTCGCCGTGCCCAGCGTGGCCACCGCCTGGGTGACCCCGAACTGGAACAGCGACACCACGTCCATGTAGCCTTCGACCACGATCAGGCGTTCGATCTTCTGGTTGGCCTGGCGCACCTGCCACAGGCCGTACAGTTCGCGCCCCTTGTGGAACAGCGCGGTCTCGGGCGAGTTGAGGTACTTGGGGCCGTCGTCCTTCTCGAGCACCCGGCCGCCATAGGCGATCACGCGCCCGCGCCGGTCGAAGATCGGGAACATCACCCGGTCGCGGAACTTGTCGTAGACATGGCCGCGGTCGTTCTTGGAAAACAGCCCGGCGCGGTCAAGCAGCTTCATGCGCCGCTCGTCCTTGCCCAATGCATCCTTCAGCGCGCTGTAGCCATCGGGTGCGTAGCCGATCGCAAAGCGCGTGCGGTTCTCCTCGTCCACGCCGCGCTGGTCCAGGTAGGCACGGGCGGTGTCGCTGCCCTCCAGCGACTTCTGGAAGAAGCGCGTGGCCGCATCCAGCGCGGCGTACAGCTCGCGGCTGTCGTCCTGCTGCTGGGCGGTGCGCGGCTGCGTATCGCGCGGTACTTCCATGCCCACGCGCTTGGCCAGCTCATCGACCGCGTCTAGGAACTCCAGGCGGTCATAGTTCATCAGGAAGCTGATCGCGGTGCCGTGCGCGCCGCAGCCGAAGCAGTGGTAGAACTGCTTGGTGGGCGAGACCGTGAACGAGGCCGAGCGCTCGTCATGGAACGGGCAGCGCGCCGAATATTCCTTGCCCTGGCGCTTCAGCGGCACGCGGCTGCCCACCACTTCGACGATGTCGGAGCGGGCCAGCAGGTCGTCGATGAATGCGTCGGGGATACGGGCCATGGGCAGCAGCAGGGGGCACGGCCGGCAACGGCCACGCACGGAAGCGGGGGACCCCGCTAGTCTACTAGCTGGCGGTGCCTTCGCCCGGTTTCGGCGGCACGATGCCGGCCTCGGCCAAGTGCACGCGGGCACGCAGGCGCTCGTCAATCACCGCCGTCATCAGCGCGCCCACGAAGAACACCACCGTGGCGTAGTAGATCCACACCAGCGAGATCACCAGCGCGCCCATCGAGCCGTAGGCGCTGCCCGGCGCCACCGTGGCGATGTACAGCCCGATGGCATAGCGGCCCAGCGCGAACAGCGCCGAGGTGATCACCCCGCCGATGAACGCCTGCCGCCAGGCCACGCGCCGGTCGGGCAGGTAGTGGTAGAGGAACGCGAACCCCACCGTGTACAGCAGCAGGCTGGTCAGGTAACCCACCGCCGGCAGCACCGAGGGCAGCTGCGCGAACGCCACCTGCAGCATGGTGGTGGCGGTCATCGACAGGATCAGCAGGAAGCCCAGCGCCAGCACCACGCCGAAGGAAAACACGCGCTTGCGCAGCCACGCCACGATGCCGTCCAGGCGTTCGCCGCTGGTGTTGAAGATCAGGTTGAGTGCGTTCTGCAGCTGGGCGAACACCGCCGTGGCGCCGATGAACAGCAACAGCGTGCTCCACATCCCGGCCAGCGAGCCCATCGAGGGCTGGTTGTCGGCGTTCTTGAGCACGGTATCGGCCACGGTGGCCGCGCTGCTGCCGGCCACATCGTTGATCTGGCCGATCAGCGCCTGCTGTGCGGGCGGGTACAGCGAAGCGGTAAGCCACAGCAGCAGCACCAGCAACGGCGCCATCGACAGCAGGGCATAGAAGGACACCGACGCGGCCTGGGTCAGCACGTCCACATCGACGAAGCGTTTGCCCACGGCAACCGGGAAACTGCGTTCAAGCCGGTCCACGTACTTGCGCAGGCGGGGCGGAACGCGGGAAGGGTCGTGCGCGGGCTCGGGCGCGGGAGAGGGCGGCAGCGAAGACATGCCTGGATTTCTAGCAGGCCCGGTTCGAAGACCGGGTGAAACGCGGGCCCATCAACGGTGGGCGCCCACTGGTAGGACACGCAAGGTGCGGCGAAAGCCGCACCTAACGTCGTTTACGACGGCCCGAAGGGTGCCCGCGCCCAGCGTGGGCATACCGTTGGTCGTGTCCCCCCGCTCACTCAACCGGCGAAGTGCGCCTTCACCAGCTTGGAGACCAGGCCCATGTCGGCCTGGCCGGCCAGCTTCGGCTTCAGTGCGCCCATCAGCTTGCCCATGTCGGCGGCGCTGGCGGCGCCCGTTTCGGCAACGGCGGCCTGGATCGCAGCCACGATCTCGGCTTCGCCCATCTTGGCCGGCAGGTAGGTGTCGATCACCACCAGTTCGTCGCGCTCGATCTGCGCCAGGTCTTCACGCTGGGCTGCTTCGTACTGGCTGATCGAGTCCTTGCGCTGCTTGACCATCTTGTCGAGCACGGCGATCACAGCGGTGTC
The DNA here is from genome assembly GCF_019091045.1 of Stenotrophomonas sp. GbtcB23. Taxonomy (NCBI): domain Bacteria; kingdom Pseudomonadati; phylum Pseudomonadota; class Gammaproteobacteria; order Lysobacterales; family Lysobacteraceae; genus Stenotrophomonas; species Stenotrophomonas sp. GbtcB23. Next base: position 28,677 of record NZ_JAGXKC010000026.1, read on the forward strand.
GTCCAGCTCGACGCGCTCATCCACTTCGCGGCGCTGGATTTCCGCCTTGATCAGGCGGATCACGGACAGCTTGTGCTTGTCGCCCGCCTTCATGGCGGCCTTCATGTCTTCGGTGAGCTGCAGCTTCAGGCTCATGGAACACCTCGTATCGATGAAAAGGGTGGAAACGCAAAAAGCCGGTAACGCTCGCGCGTTCCGGCTTCGGCTCCGCCGCGACAGGACAAGCCTGCCGCATCGAAGTTGCGTCCGATCAGTACAGGCGCTGACGCTTGGTGACGTCGCGCGACGAGCGGCGCAGCTGACGCTTCACAGCAGCGGCAGCCTTACGCTTGCGCTCCTGGGTCGGCTTTTCGTAGAACTCGCGCTTGCGGGTTTCGGCCAGCACGCCGGCCTTTTCGCAGGTGCGCTTGAAGCGACGGAGCGCAAACTCGAAGGGCTCGTTCTCGCGGACTTTAACGCTGGGCATGGAATCTCCGGGACACAGTAGAACCGGGTCACGCCCGGTGAGAGCCGCACATTATAGCGGCGAGAAAAGAAGTTGCAACCCACCCCGGCAAAGATCCTGGCCTGGGGTAGTGAAGGGCACGTCGGCGGTACGTCTGCCAAGGCCTCAAGAGGTCCATAATACCCGTTATGCGAGTCCTTGGTATCGAATCTTCCTGCGATGAGACCGGCGTAGCGGTGTATGACACCGCCGTGGCCGGCCCGGACGCCCTGCGCGCCCATGCCGTGTACAGCCAGATCGCCCTTCACGCCGAATACGGCGGGGTGGTGCCTGAACTGGCCAGCCGCGACCACGTGCGCAAGCTGCTCCCCCTGATCCGGCAGACCCTGGCCGAGGCCGGGCTGGGCGTGGGCGACATCGACGGGGTGGCCTACACGGCCGGCCCGGGGCTGGTCGGCGCCCTGCTGGTGGGCGCGGGCGTGGCCCGTTCGCTCGCCTGGGCGCTGGAGGTGCCTGCGGTGGGCGTCCACCATATGGAAGGCCACCTGCTTGCCCCCCTGATGGAAGACGACCCGCCGGAGCCGCCGTTCGTGGCCCTGCTGGTGTCCGGCGGGCATACCCAGCTGGTGGCGGTGGACCGGATCGGCCAGTACCGCCTGCTCGGCGAGACCTTGGACGATGCCGCCGGCGAAGCCTTCGACAAGACCGCCAAGCTGATGGGCCTGCCGTATCCGGGCGGCCCCCAGCTGGCAGCCTTGGCCGAACAGGGCACCCCGGGCAGGTTCAAGTTCACCCGCCCGATGACCGACCGACCCGGGCTGGATTTCAGCTTCTCCGGCCTGAAGACCCAGGTGCTGCTGGCCTGGCGCGACAGCGACCAGAGCGAGCAGACCCGCGCCGACATCGCGCGCGGCTTTGAAGACGCCGTGGTCGAAACCCTGGCCATCAAATGCGAGCGCGCGCTGGATGCGGCCGGTACCGACGTGATCGTGGTGGCCGGTGGCGTGGGCGCCAACAAGCGCCTGCGGGCCAAGCTGCAGCAGATGGCCGAACGCCGCGGTGGCCGGGCGTGCTTCCCGCGCCCTTCGCTGTGCACCGACAACGGCGCCATGATCGCCTTCGCCGGCGCGCTGCGCCTGGAGGCCGGCCAGCACAACCCGCCGCAGGTGCAGGTCACCCCGCGCTGGGACATGGCGACGCTGCCGGCGGTGTAGCAGTCGGCGTCAGACCGGTCGATTCCGCAGCAGTGGCCTCACCATATCGTGTCCGGCCATCCATGCCGCTGTGCGCGGGCAGCGCAGCTTCACTACTCGCTCGATGGCCGCATAGTCGTCGGCCAATGCCCTCCCGAAGATGGGTTCATGGTGCGCGATACGATTACGCAGACGCCGGATCTGCTCGAGATCACGGTGCATCTCCGCCCGGATCCCGTGCAATGGCATCCCGCGATCGGCGCCGGGAAATACCTGGCCCATGCAGCGGGACCAGAGGCGGGCGTCGAAGCGATGCGTGAACATTTTCTGCCAGAACACGAAGCTGAGCGTCGGGATGACGGTCGCCGTCGCGCTGCTGCGGGCTGCGGCGCGACGTAACTCCCTTCGTGGATCGTATCCGCCTGCAGGGCTGGGAAGGCTGTCTTCAAAGCCTTGAACCCATGGCCACCGCGGCCCATGGATTCGGGTAAGCGCATCGGATACGGCGTTGCGGGTCACCACCTCGCCAATGTGCAGCGGCACCAGAAACGCGGCGGAGATGCGTGCATTCCAGAGGTAAAGTTCGAGTGGTGTGCACTGTGTGCTGCAGGTGACTGCACAATCGAATGTGCGCAGCCGTTCTTCCGACAAAGCACGTCTTACTGCGTCTTCCATATGCACACTGCTGGCCCCTCATGTCCGATGGGTGGAGGATGGAGTGGCAGGCGGTGCTGTGAACATCAGGGATCAGGAGGCTGTTGCGAGGTTGTCTCAATCGATCTGCGGAGCCTGATTGACTGTCTCTATTGAATCGACCGCAAGAGCGAAACTCGTCCCAATTCCAGTCAACAATGGTTGACGGCGTAGCGCCGCCCACGTAATTTCTGCCTCACGCGCCACCGGGACTCGCGGATGGGTATCCCATCTCCACCCGGGGACAAGAGGTAAAGCAAAGGGCCCCGCGCGGGGCCCTTTGTCTTTTTCGACCCGCATTTCACATCGGGCGCCGTCAGGCACCGGTTCGAGGCACGTTCGGGGCCGTCCCGTTACCATGGTCGCCATCTTCTACGTGGCACTCCTATGGACAAGGTATTCATCGAAGGGCTTGAGATCGATGCCCTGATCGGGATCTACGACTGGGAACGGCGCATCCGCCAGACCCTGCGCTTCGATCTGGAAATGGGCTTTGACAACCGCAGGCCGGCGGCCAGCGACGACATCGCCGACACCCTGAACTACAAGGCCGTGAGCAAGCGCATCGAGCAGTTCGTGCGCGAATCCGACTTCGGCCTGGTTGAAACCCTGGCCGAGCGCATCGCCGAGATCGTGCTGCGCGAATTCAACGTTCAGTGGCTGCGCCTGAAGCTCAGCAAGCCCGGCGCGGTGCGCGGCGCCAAGGCGGTAGGCGTGATCATCGAGCGCAGCGCCGCCTGAGGCACCGCTGCCCGGCACTGACCGCGCAGCTGTCGCACGGGTCGCGCCCCGGTCGCGCAGCTGTCGCAGGGGCCGCGCCCCGGTAGCGCCGACTGTCAGTCGGCCCTCGCAATACCAAGAGAACCCGTAAACGATGGTAGACGCCGTAATCGCAGTACAACTCCTGGAAAACCTGCAGGACACCCTTGAACCCTGGCCCTGGGCCTATACCACCATCGTGCTGTGCGCATTGGCGCTGGCCGCGTGGCTGGCCAACTTCGTCACCAAGCGCATCCTGCTGCGCGGCCTGCGCCGGCTGGTGCGGCGCCTGCCCGGCACGGAAGGCGGCAGCAACCTGCGGGTGATCTCGCGGCTGTCCAACGTGGTGCCCAGCATGGTCATCGCCGCCGGCATCCGGATCGTGCCGGACCTGCCGCCGCAGCTGGTGTCGGGCGTGGTCAGTGCCTGCCAGGCCTGGGCGGTACTGACCGTGGCGCTGGCCGTCTCGCACGCGCTGGATGCGGCCAACGAGCTCTACGAACGCCGCCCCGACGCCCGCAGCAAGCCGATCAAGGGCTACCTGCAGGTGGTGAAGATCGTGGTGTTCGTCGTGGCCGGGCTGTCCATCGTCGCCACCCTGCTGGGCCTGAAGCTGGGCCCGATGGTGGCCGGCCTGGGCGCCGCCACCGCCGTGCTGATGCTGGTCTTCCAGGACACCATCCTGTCACTGGTGGCCAGCGTGCAGATCAGCGGCGATGGTCGCGTGCGGCTCGGCGACTGGATCGAAATGCCCAGCCAGAACGCCGATGGCGATGTGATCGATATCGCCCTGCACACCATCACCGTGCAGAACTTCGACAAGACCATCACCACCATCCCGACCAAGAAGCTGGTCACCGAGTCGTTCAAGAACTGGCGCGGCATGCAGGAAGCCGGCGGCCGCCGGATCAAGCGCGCGCTGTACCTGGACCAGCACAGCGTGGGCTTCCTGGACGCGGCGGCATTGCAGCGGCTGGAGCAGTTCGCGGTACTGGGCGACTACCTGCGGGAAAAGCAGGCCGAGCTCACCCAGTGGAACACCCAGCTGCAGGCCAAGGGCGTGGCGGCGGTGAACGCGCGCCGGGTTACCAACCTGGGCACCTTCCGTGCCTACGTGGAGCGCTACCTGCGCCAGCACCCCGGCATCCATACGGATATGACGTTGCTGGTACGGCAGCTGCAGCCCACCACCGAAGGCCTGCCGTTGGAGGTGTACTGTTTCACCCGCACCACCGCCTGGGCGGACTACGAAGGCATTCAATCGGACGTGTTTGACCACCTGCTGGCGATCCTGCCGGCGTTCGGGCTGCGCGTATTCCAGGCCTCCAGCGATGCCATGTTGATGGCCGCACAGCAGCAGCGGGCCGCCGCAGAGTAAGCTCCTGTGCCCCGCGCTTTGCTTTGCTGGCGGCGGGAACGCTAGAATCTCGGCCTTGTAAACGTTTTCATAAGGATAGCCGGTGGCCTCCGATCGCATCGAAACCCTCATTGCCCAGATGACCGTCGAAGAAAAGGTCGGCCAGCTGGGTGTGTTCGCGGACATGGTCCGGCCGTTCGCGCCGGACGTGAACCCCGAAGCCAATGTCAGCAACGCCGACCAGGTGCTGCAGCAGGTGCGCGAAGGCAAGGTGGGCTCGCTGTTCAACGGCGTGGGCGTCGAGGCCGGCCGCCGCATCCAGCAGGTCGCCCTGGAAGAAGGCCGCCTGGGCATTCCGGTGATCCTGGCCGCCGATGTCATCCACGGCATGCGCACCGTGTTCCCAATCCCGCTGGGCGAAGCGGCCAGCTTCGAACCGGACCTGGCCCAGCGCACCGCGCGCGCCACCGCCGTCGAAGCCACCGCGGCCGGCCTGCACTGGACCTACGCACCGGCGGTGGACATCGCCCGCGACCAGCGCTGGGGCCGCGGTGCCGAAGGCGCCGGTGAAGACGTGGTGCTGGGCTGCGCGTTCGCCGCCGCCCGCGTGCGCGGCTTCCAAGGGCCGGACCTGCGCGCCGCCGACGCGCTGCTGTCCACCCCGAAGCACTTCGCCGCCTACGGCGCCGTGATGGCCGGCATGGAATACAACATGGTGGACATCTCGCCGCAGACCCTGCGCGACGTGCACCTGCCGCCGTTCAAGGCCGCGTTCGAGGCCGGTGCGATCACCGTGATGTCCTCCTTCAACGACATCAACGGCGTGCCCGCCAGCGCCAACGCCGAACTGCTCACCGACATCCTGCGCGGTGAGTGGCAGTTCCCGGGCGTGGTGATCTCCGATTACACCGCCGACATGGAACTGGTCGCGCACGGTTATGCCGCCGACGACCGCGACGCCACCGCCAAGGCCTTCACCGCCGGCCTGGACCTGAGCATGCAGAGCGGCTTCTACGCCGAACACCTGCCGGGCCTGATCGACAGCGGCGAGGTGCCGATGGCCACGCTGGACGAATCGGTGCGCCGCATCCTCAACCTGAAGGAAGCGATCGGCCTGTTCGACGATCCCTACCGTTCGCTGGATCCGGTGCGCGAAGCCGATACCTCCTACATCGCCGCACATGACGCACTGTCGCGCGATGCCGCGCGTCGCTCCATCGTGCTGCTCAAGAACGAAGGCAACGTGCTGCCGCTGCGGAAGGAGGGGCAGAAGATCGCCCTGATCGGCCCGTTCGTGCAGGACCGCGACAACATCGAAGGCTGCTGGACGCTGTTCGGCGACAAGTCGCGCTACGTCACCCTGGAAGCCGGCGTGCGCGCTGCGATCCGCGATGAAAGCCTGCTGGAGATCGTGCCCGGCTGCGACCTGGAAGCGGCCGTGCAGGACGGCATCGAACAGGCCGTCGCCGCCGCACTGCGTGCAGACGTGGTGGTGCTGGCGCTGGGCGAACCGCAGCGCTACAGCGGCGAAGCGCAGTCGCGGGTGGAAATTACCCTGCCGGCAGCGCAGCAGGCGCTGGCCGAGGCCGTGGCGATGACCGGCAAGCCGCTGGTGGTGCTGCTGCGCAATGGTCGCGCGCTGGCCCTGCAGGGTGCGGTGCGCAATGCGCAGGCCGTGGCCATCACCTGGTACCTGGGCACGCAGACCGGCCCGGCCGTGGCCGATGTGCTGTTCGGCGATTACAACCCGTCCGGCCGCCTGCCGGTGAGCTTCCCGCAGGTATCGGGGCAGCAGCCGTTCTTCTACAACCACCCGCGCACCGGCCGGCCGGAACTGCCGACCATGTCGGAGTTCAAGGCACGCTGGCGCGAGATTCCGAACGCGGCGCTGTATCCGTTCGGGCACGGCATTGGCTACACCACCTTCGCTTACGGCGTGCCCCAGTTGAACAGCGCCCAGCTGGGTTGGGATGACACCCTGGAGATCACCACCACCCTGACCAACACCGGTGCGGTGGCGGGTGAGGAAGTGGTGCAGCTGTACATCCACGACCGCGTGGCCAGCCGCGTGCGGCCGGTGCGCGAGCTCAAGGATTTCCGCAAGGTGGCATTGCAGCCGGGCGAGAGCACGGACGTGCGCTTCACGCTGGATCGTCATGCGCTGGGCTTCACCGGCCGTGATGGCGTGTTCCGTGCGGAGCCGGGCCAGTTCGATGTGTGGGTGTGTGCATCGTCTGCCGCCGGTGAGCCGGTGATCTTCGAGCTGCTGGCCAGGTGATGTGGCGCCGGGCCCTGCCCGGCGATCCATCACCGCGCGCTTGCCAGGCAGGGCCTGGCGCTACCGTCATGGGTGCTGCACGCCATGCGGGCTACGCTGGCATCTTCGAGATATCGACGGAGCCGTGCATGCGCCTGATCAAGATCCTGCTACCCACGTTGATGCTGGCTGCATGCAGCCAGCCCACGCCGCCGGCCAACGAAGCGGCGGCGCCTTCGACATCGCCGCCGGTCACCGCGCCCACGGCCGCCGAGGATGCGCCGCAGGCCGGGTTGTCGCCCGATGCGGTGGAGCCCAGCACGGCAGCCACGCCGGATACGGCTCCCCCGGTAGCGGGGACCGATTCGGCGGCGACGCCTGCGGATGCATCTGCCGACGCCGAGGGTGGCGCACGCGAGCGCATCACCAAGCTGCTGGGGGATGCCGCCCCGTACGAAAGTGTGTTCAACGAACTGCAGCGTGGTGTTGCCGCAGGCGACCGTGCCGCGGTGGCCGGGCTGATGCGGTACCCGGTTCGGGTCACCATCGCCGGCAAGAACCAGAAGGTGGCTGATGCTGCCGCTTTCCAGCGCGACTACGACAGGATCGTGACCCCGGCGTTGGCCAAGCTGATTGCCGAGCAGAAGTTCGACACCTTGTTCGTCAACTGGCAGGGCGTGATGCTGGGCCAGGGCGAGGTGTGGATCAACGGCACCTGCCTGGACAAGGAATGCACGAAGAGCGACGTCAAGGTCAACAATATCGGGGCCTGATGCCAAGAGCGTACCGACCAACGGTCGGCACTACCAGGTGACCGCAAGGTGACCGCAACCGGTAGCGCCGACCGTTGGTCGGCACGCGATGCAACCGCAGCCGGTAGGTGCCGACCGTTGGTCGGCACGCGATGCAACCGCAACCGGTAGGTGCCGACCGTTGGTCGGCACGCGATGCAACCGCAACCGGTAGCGCCGACCGTTGGTCGGCCCCCGCGATGCAACCGCAACCGGTAGGTGCCGACCGTTGGTCGGCACCCCCCATCACCCCTTCGGGGTGAGCTTCAACAGCTTGCCCTTGCTGCCATCTTCCAGCAGCCAGATCGCGCCATCCGGGCCCTGTTCCACTTCGCGGATGCGTTCGCCCATCAGGAAACGCTCGGCTTCGCGCGCGTTGTCGCCGTCGAAGGCCACCCGCACCAGCGAGGTGGACGACAGCCCGCCGATGAAGCCGCTGCCGGTCCACTGCGGGAACAGCGTGCCGCTGTAGATGATGAAACCGGCCGGCGAAATCACCGGGGTCCAGGTCACCTTCGGCGCGGCGAATTCCGAGCGCGTGCTGTGGTCGGGAATGTCGCGGCCGTCGTAATGGTTGCCGTTGGACACGATCGGGTAACCGTAATTGGCCCCGCGCGTGATCAGGTTCAACTCATCGCCACCGGCCGGTCCCATCTCGTGCACCCACAGCTTGCCGCGCGCATCAAAGGCGATGCCCAGCGCATTGCGATGGCCCAATGACCACACCTGCGTGGCCACGCCCCCTTGGGAGGCAAACGGATTGTCGGCCGGCACGCTGCCGTCGTCATTGAGGCGGATGATCTTGCCCAGGTTGCCGGACATGTCCTGCGCCGGATCGAACTTCTGTCGCTCGCTGGAGGTGATCCACAGCTTGCCGTCCGGACCGAAGGCCAGGCGGTGGCCGTAATGGCCCTTGCCTTCCACCTTCGGGATCTGGCGCCAGATCACCTTGAAGTCTTCCAGCGTGCCGCTGCCATCGGCGGCCAGCACCAGATTGGCGCGGCCCACGGCGGCACCGCGCGTGTCCTTGTCGCCTTCCTCGGCGTAGCTCAGGTACACAAAGCCGTTCTTCGCGAAGTCCGGGTGCGGCAGCACATCCCCGAAGCCGCCCTGGCCGCCGTAGGCCACCTTCGGCACACCGGTGATCTCCGCGCTCTTTCGGGTGGTCAGGTTGAAGTGCTTCAACCGGCCTTCCTTCTCGGTCACCAGCAGGCTGCCATCGGGCAGGAAGCTCATCGCCCAAGGCTGGTCGAAGGTGGCAAATTCGGTGGCGGTGAACGGCCACTGCGCCTTTTCCAGCGCGGGCGCGGCGGCCGCCGCAGGCGTATCGGCGGCCACGCAGGCGGTGGTGAACAGGGCGGGGGTGGCGGCGAGGGCAAGGCTGAGCAGCAGGCGGCGGGTCATGGGAAATCTCCGGAAGGGGACGCGAATGGCCAGCTGTTGTTGTACACCATGGCCATCAAGGGGGCGTGGACCATACGTCACCCCCGTAGGCGGGTGCGGGGGAATCGGCTACCGTAGGCGCCATCAAAAGGGAGTTTGAACAATGAAGCCTCAGGTCACCAAACCGTCTCCGGCGTTCATCGCCGCCTCGTGGACCGCACTGCTGCTGGGCGCCGTGGCGTACCTGGTCGGCCTGTTCAACGCCGAAATGGCACTGAACGAAAAGGGCTACTACCTCACCCTGCTGCTGTTCGGCCTGTTCGCCGCCGTGTCACTGCAGAAGAGCGTGCGCGACCGGGTGGAAGGCATTCCGGTGAGCAGCCTGTACTACTCGCTGTGCTGGTTCGCGCTGCTGGTGTCGCTCTTGCTGCTGCTGGTGGGCCTGTGGAACGCCACCTTGCTGCTCAGCGAAAAGGGCTTCTACGGCATGGCCTTCGCGCTGAGCCTGTTTGGCGCCGTGGCCGTACAGAAGAACACCCGCGACCTGATGGCCGCGGGTGATCGCGAGATTCCGCCGATTCCGCGCGCGGAGTAATCCAGCGCCCGGCTGCGCGGTACTCAGGTACCGCGCGGGACACCCTTGTCCAGGTGTGACTGGTGGAGGGCGGTGGATTCGTCCCAGCCGCGACGGACCGCGTTGCGGGCCTGCGCCCAGGTCAACTTGCTGGTGGCCTGTTCCCGTGCCCAGCGCGATTCGAGTTCTGCTTCCACCTGCTCGTAGGCGTCGATCATTTCATCGGCGCGGGTGCGGGCGTGGCGGGAGCTGTAGCCGAGGTAATAGGCCGGCTCGTAATCCTCGAACGCCAGGTCACTGTCGTAGTACGGCTCGGCGCTGAAGCGCTCGCGCCAGTAATCCGAGACCGCTTCGCGCGGCACGCCGTCTTCCGGCACCCGGCCGGGAATCTGGTAGTCAGGGCTCATGTGGGGCTCCGGTTGGGTGAGGCTTCAACCTACCCAAGGGCCGGTTAACACGGCGGGCGCGTGGGGTGAATGCTGCATCAAGGTTTCGTGCTGGCGTTTAATCGGGTCGGCTGGCACGGATGGCGTTGACACGCATGGCGTGTCACTACGCGTACGTGACCAGCTGTAGAGACACGCCATGCGTGTCTGAGCGCGGTGCCCGGCCGCCCGTCAGCCTTCCTGTTTGCGCGGCAACAGGTAGATCACCGCGCCCACCGCGAACGCGATCAGCGCCGCGGCGATGTTCTGCCAGCTGGCACTGGCAAACAGCGCCAGGCACAGCACCAGCGCCAGGATCGGAATCAGCGGGCCGCCGGGCAGCTTCAATGCGCCGGGGCGGTCGCGGAAGCGGCGGGCCAGCACGATCACGGCTGCCGCCGTGCCGATGTACGCAAACAGGCGCGTGGTCATCGACAGCAGCGCCAACTGCACGAACGAGCCGGACAACGCCAGCACCAGCGCGATCAGCCCCTGGGTGATGATCGCCGCCGCCGGCGTGCGGAAGCGCGGGTGCACCTGCGCCAGCAGCTTCGGCCCGTAGCCATCGCGCGCCAGGGCGAACAGGAAGCGCGGGCCCATCATCATCGTGTTGCTGTTGGTGCCCAGGATGGAGATCGTCGCGCCCACCGTGAGGATCAGGGCCAGCGCCTCGCCGCCGAAGCCGGCGGCAGCATCGGCCAGCGGCGTGGCCGAATCGGCCAGGCCCGGCAGCGTGCCCTGCGCGATGAACTGCACCGCGCCGTAGATCACCGTCACCGTGATGATCATGGTAATCAGCGCGAACGGAATATCGCGGCGCGGATTGCGGTACTCACCGGCCGCGGCCGGGATGTTCTCGAAGCCTGCATAGGCATACAGCAGCAGCAATGCCGCCTCGCCCATGCGCTGCAGGTCGTGCGGGTCCGGGCGGGTGCCGGAGAAGGCCAGGTCGGTATCCACGTAGAACGCGCCGATCGCCACGAACAGCAGCAGCGGCAGCATCTTGCCGATCACCAGCACGATCCCGGTCCGCGCCGCCGAGCGCACACCGGCGACGTTCACCGCAGTCAGGAACCCCAGCGAGGCCACGATCACCAGCACCCGGCCCACGTCGTGCCCGGCCCAGGGCCAGAACCGTGCCACCGCATCGGCCAGCGCGTTGCTCAACGCGGCCGCCGAACTGATCCGGGTCAGCCAGATCATCCAGCCGATCTCGAACCCGGCAAAGCGCCCGAACGCCTCGCGCGCATACAGGTAGCTGCCGCCGGGTTCATCGAAGTAACTGGCCGCCTGCGCGTAGCACAGCACCAGCAGTGCCACCACGATGCCCGCAGCCACCACGCCCCACAGGCTGAACGGCCCCAGCAACAACACAGTCGCGGCCGGCAGCAGGTAGATGCCGCTGCCGATCACATCGTTGATCGACAACCCCACGATCTGCCAACGGCTGACCGCGCGTTCCAGTTGCGGTTCGGGCGCGGCGCTCATCGTGCGGCCTTGGGCAGGGCCGGCAGCTGCCAGTCCTGCTGCAGCCGCTGGTACTGCGCGCGGGGCAGCAGCACGAACACCGGGCGCTGGGCCGGGTCCAGCCAAGCCAGCAGGCCGCGCATGTGTTCGGGCTGCATCGCCGTGCAACCGGCGGTGGCCTCACCCGGCGTGCGCCACAGGTGCGCGAAGATGCAGCTGCCCCGGCGCGGCTCCGCGTTCGGGTTGTGCTCGATCACGAAGCCCTCGCGGTAGCGCACGTCGCCCTTGTTGTGCAGGTCCAGCCGCATCGGTTCGGTGGAGCCTTCCACCGCATCGGCACCCACGACGTCGGCATCCACAATGCGGTTGTAGTACTTCGAATCCGGCACATCCATGCAGTAGCTGCTCTCCAGCATCGGCTGGTAGGGCATCGCGCTGGCCACCTTCGGCGCATAGCCGAACGCCGGGCCGATCCTGAACATCCCGGCCGGGCTGCGGCCGTCGCCTTCCTGCTTCACCGGCTCGCCCGGCTGCTGCGGCCCACTGCCGTCCGGCGCGGGCGCTACGCCCACGCCCCAGGCGCTGCCGTTGCGGCCCACCGCCACATCGAACGCGGCGCCATGCGGCTGCCAGCCCTGCGCGGTGCGTGCATAGGCCTGAAGGCGGCCCTGGGTGGCATCCCAGCCGTCGGTGGTGACCACGATCATCTGGCCGTTGTCCAGCAGCGGCGTGGCCACGGGGGTGAGTGCAGACGCGGGCAGGGCGCTGGCAACCAGCACGGTGGCAAAGGCGGTACGCAGCAGCGACAGCATCGGGTGCACTCCGGGAATCAGGTGTCGATCAGGTGTTCGATCCGTTCCAGGTTCACCCCGAGCTGGCGGTGGCGGTCCGGGTTGGCGTGGCAGAGCAGCACGAACACGAAGTCCAGCAGCGACTGCAAGGCAGAACGGTACAACAGTTGTGCCACGTGCGGCGCCGGATCGTGCGCGCACACCACCAGCGCGCCATCGGCGTGCGCGCGCAGCGGGTTGGCGCTGTGCCGGGTGATCGACACCACCTTGCCACCCACGTCCTGGAACTGGCGCGAGAGCTGGAACAGCTGCGGCAGCTTGCCGAATTCGGAAAACACCAGCAGCACATCGCCCGGCCGCGCCGCCGAAAGGTTGGCCATCATCAGGATCGGGTCGGCGTGCTGCACCGTGAGCATGCCCAGCAGCGACAGCCGCATCGCGAACTCGCGCGCATACAGGCCATCGTCGCCCAGCCCGTACACGAACAGCTTGGGCGCGCCGTCGATCAGCTGCACGATCGCTTCCACGTCCGCCTGCGGGTTGGCCAGCCGGGTTTCCTCGTCGGCCGCGGTGCGGCTCAGGCGCAGGCGCTCGGCCAGCTGGTCGTAATCGTTGCCCGGCGCGGCGGCCGGCGGGCCGGCGGCCGGATCGTTGCCGGCGCGGGCCACGGCTTGGCCGATGGAATACTTCAGGTCCGGGTAGCCCTTGAAACCCAGCTTCTGGCTGAACTTGACCACGCTGGACTGGCTGATGCCCAGCGCGCTGGCCAGCTGCTGCGACGAGTAATCGCGCAGCAGGTGGGCATTGTCGAGGATGAAATCGGCGATGCGGCGTTCGATCGCCGACATGTGGTCACGCTCGGAGCGGATTTTCACCAGAGGCGGCATGGGGTCATCAAAAAGGGGACGGGGGACGTTACCAGCGCGGCGGCTTGATCATCTCCAACCCGCGCACCTCGGTGATGCCCAGGCCGGGCGCATCGCTGATGGTGATCTCCGACTCGTTGAAATGTACCCCGCCGGTGACCGGATTGAACTGCCCCAGCGACGGGCCGTCCAGGTCCACCTTGGTGATGATCTCGCTTTTTGCCACCGCCAGGTGCACGGCCGCGGCCACGCTGATGCTCGATTCGATCATGCAGCCGATCATGCACGGCACCCCGTAGATGGCGGCGATGTCGGCAATCCGGATCGCGTTGGACAGCCCGCCGGTCTTCATCAGCTTGATGTTGATGATGTCGGCCGCGCGCTGCTGGATCAGGTCGAACACCTGGCCCGGGTTGAACACGCTCTCATCGGCCATCACCGGCGTGTTGACCCGGTCGGTCACGTACTTCAGCCCGCTGATGTCGGCTGCCTTCACCGGCTGCTCCAGCAGTTCCAGCACCACCCCGGCCTCTTCCAGCGTGCGCATGGCGTGCACCGCCTGCTTGGCGGTCCAGCCCTGGTTGGCATCCAGCCGCAGCAGGGCGCGGCCCTGCACGGCGGCGTGGATCGCCTTCACCCGCTCGATATCCAGCCCGATGTCCTTGCCGACCTTGATCTTCAGCGACTCGAAGCCACGGTCGATCGCCGACAGCGAATCGGCCACCATCTTGTCGATGTAATCCACGCTGATGGTGATGTCGGTGGTGATCACCGGGTCGCCACCGCCCAGCATCTGGTACAGCGGCGCCTTGTGCAGCTGCGCCCACAGGTCGTACATCGCGATTTCCACCGCCGCCTTGGCGCTGGTGTTGCGCTCCATCGACGACTGGATCAGCGCGCAGTTGCGGTTGAGTTCGGCCACGTCCTGGCCGACCAGGCGCGGCTTGATGAAGGTGTTGATCGCCTCGATGATCGAACCGTGGGTATCGCCGGTGATCACCGCCGTGGCCGGCGCTTCGCCATAGCCGGTGTGGCCGGTGTCGGTGCGCACCAGCACCACCACGTCTTCCACCGTATCCACGGTGCGCAGTGCGGTCTTGAACGGGGTTTTCAGCGGCACGCGCAGCATGCCAAGTTCAATGTCGGTGATTTTCATCAAGGAGTCTGGGGCCGGATGCGCTGGATGTTGGTGATGCGGTCGATGTAGCTCACGGTGTCGCTGGCCATCATCGGCTGCAGCGGAGTCACCGAAACGCCGTTGAGGTGGGCCTGCACGCGATTGCCGTCGTGGCCGAACCAGCTGCCGCCGGCGGTGTCGTGGATCATCCACGTCTGCCCGTCGAGCTGGCCGATGGTGACCATGACGTGGCCGGGAATGTAGACCAGGTCGCCCACCTGCAGCTGCTGCACGGCCGCGTTGCGCCTGGCCTTGCCGTCCTTGTCGCTGAAGGCGATGCGGTCCAGCGCCGGGCTGACTGCCTGCGCGCTGGTATTGCGCGGCACCAGCACGCCGAAGCTGCGGTAGATCTCGGACACGAAGCCGCTGCAATCACGCGTGTCGTACGAATGGCCCCAGCCGTAGCGCTCGCCCAGGAACTTGAACGCCTGGGTGAGCACGTTGCGCGGGGTCAACGGCAGGTAATCGCTGGCGGTGTCCTGCGAACGCGGCAGCAGCGCCGGCACCAGCGCCAGCGTGCCATCGGCATTGCGCACCGGCAGCTGCACCACGTGCGCGGCGTGCGCCTGCTGGCCGTTCACGGTCTGGTTGAGCGGCCAATCGGCCAGCACCGGCACGCGCACGCCCATCTCCAGCTGCAGCCGCGATACCCGCGGCTCTTCCGGGGTGAACGCCGTGAAGGCGGTGGCGCCGGTCACCACCCGGTAAGGACCGTGCTGGCCGTAGCCGAACACGGTGTCCGCGCTGCCAATGCCAACGAAGCGCTTTTCAATCCACGCCGAATAGCGCTCGCTGGTGACGAACAGCCACTGGCCGTCGGCGCTTTCATGCAGCACCGCCACCGCGTCGCCGGGGAACAGCGCCGATTCCTGGAAGCGGTCGATATCGGTGTCGCCCTGCGCGGTGAACACCCGCAGCGCGGTCGGGAACGCACGCAGCGCCGCGCGGTGGGTCACCAGCCCGTACTGCAGCGGGCGCTCGGCGGGAATGGCCGCCAGGGCCAGGTTCGCCTCGATGGCGGTACGTGCAGTGGCGGGAATCGGCTGCTCGTCTTCGCCGAACAACGGCTTCGTCGGCCAGCGCGACAGCGCCTGGATGTCGGCCAGCACCCGCGCACGCGTCAGCTGGGCCGGGAGCGCGCGCAGGTCATGGATGGAGTCGTCTTCAGCGCGCATCCGCGTGTTCTGCGCGGCAATGCCGGCGCGATCCAGGATCACCCGGTCGGCATCGGGCAACCGGGCCGCCCAGAACGCCGGGTCGAGGTAGGCCTCGCGCAATCCGGTCACACCGCCGAATGCCGCCGGCGGCGCAAAGGGCGCGTCGGCCCAGGTCGCGCCGGCGGGCAGCAGCGCCAGTGCCACCAGCAGGGCGCGCGCCGGCCACGCAGGCCGCACGGGGCGGCGGGGGGAAGCCTGGATCATGGAGCGGTCACCCTCCTCGAAAGCGTCAGGAATATTTATTCCTTTTTCCAGCGAAAGCAAGAATAAATTATTGACCACCTGTCAGGCCCGTGTTACACAGCGATTACCACCTGCACCTTGGGAAGTGTCGCCGTGGATCTGCCCGTACGCAAACCGCGTTCACCTGCCTCGACCTTCGCCCGGCGCGCCGCAGCGGCGTGCCTGCTGCTGGGCATTGCCTCGGCCGGGGCACAGGGGCCGGCGCTGGATGCGGTGGTGGCGCAGATCGACCACGGCGACTTTGCCGCTGCCGATGCCCGCATCGCTGCGGCCATCAACGACCCCGCGCTCAGCGCAGACGCACGTGCCGCCTATGCGTTCCAGCGCGAGCGGATGCGCCGCATGCGGCTGGACTTCACCCTGGACGAGGCCGCCGCCAAGGCCCTGGTGCGCAAGCAGATCCCCGACCTGCGCGATGACGAATTCGCGCGCTGGGACGCCGCCGGGCTGATTGAACACCTGGATATCGACGGTGAACGCCGCTACTTCAAGCGCGCGCCGGCCAACCTGTTCCGGGTCAGCGCCGAAGCCAAGGCACGCCGCGCAGCCAACGTCCCGCTGCCGGTGGATGGCCCGTACGAGAACCTCGCCCCGCACCATGAAGAAGTGATCGCGGCGGCCAAGGCCAGCGGCACCCGCAGCGTGGTGCCGCGCCGTGTGGAAGTCACCCAGTCGATCACGGTCAAACCCGATGCCGTGCCCGCCGGCGAACTGCTGCAGGCATGGATTCCTTACCCGCGCGCCATTCCTGGCCAGCAGGAAGACATCAGCTGGATCGGCCCCGAAAGTGGCGCAGTGATCGCGCCCGAAGCAGCCCAGCAGCGCACCGTCCATCTGCAGCAGAAAGCAGTGGCCGGCAAGCCGACCCACTTCGAGATCCGCTATGCCGTCACCGTCTACGCCCGCCACATCGAGATCGATCCGGCCAAGGTGCTGCCCACGCCGGCCGATGCGGCGTTGCAACCCTATCTGGCCGAACAGCCACCGCACGTGGTGTTCACCCCGGCGTTGCGTGCGTTCTCGCAGCGCGTGGTCGGCAATGAAACCAACCCGTACCGCATCGCCCAGAAGCTGTTCGACGCGGTGGACCAGATCCCGTGGGCCGGCGCGCGCGAATACTCCACCATTTCCAACATCAGCGATTACGCCCTGCACGCCGGCCATGCCGACTGCGGCCAGCAGACGCTGCTGCTGATCGCGTTGCTGCGCCTCAACGGCATTCCCGCGCGCTGGCAGTCCGGCATGGTCTATTCGGACGACGCGGTGGGCTACAACAACCTGCACGACTGGGGCGCGCTGTACCTGGCCCCGTATGGCTGGGTGCCGATGGATGTCACCACCGGCCGCCTGCAAAGCGCCGACCCGGCGCTGCGCGACTTCTACTTCGGCGGGCTCGATGCCTACCGCATCGCCTTCAACGACGATTTCCAGCAGCCGTTCCAGCCGGCCAAGCAGCACCCGCGCTCGGACACCGTGGATTCGCAGCGCGGCGAGGTCGAATGGTCCGGCGGCAACCTGTACTTCGATCAATGGAATTACGACTTCCAGTCGCACGTGGTGCCTGCCACACCGCGGTAGCACCCCACCGTTGGTGGGGTGATCAACATTAATTTTTCACCCTTGAAGGAGAGAGCAGGGAATGAAAGCGAACGGTTTGAAGCGGGCGGCGCTATGCGTCGCATTGGGTGCGTGTTTCGGCAGCGTGCTGCCAACGGTTGCATACGCTCAGGCAGTCAGCGGTGCGGTGGCCGGCCGGGCCAGCGCCGGTGACCAGGTCACCGTGGTCAGCAACAGCACCGGCCTGACCCGCACCGTCACCGCCAGCGCCGATGGCAGCTATCGCCTCGGCCAGCTGCCGGTGGGCGATTACCAGCTGCAGCTCAGCCGCGACGGCCAGAAGCTCGGCGACCCGGTGGCGGTCAGCGTGGCCATTGGCGGCACCACCACGGTGAACCTGGCCAGTGGTGGCGGCGTGGTCAACCTCGATGCCCTGCAGGTGGTCGGCACGCGCGTGGTCAACCGCGTGGACGTATCCACCACCGAAACCTCCTTCAACGTCAACCGCCAGGAACTGCAGCGCCTGCCCGTGGCGCAGGACCTCAGCGCGGTGGCGCTGCTGGCGCCGGGCGTGGTCGGCGGCAACTCCACGTTTGGCGGCCTGTCCTTCGCCGGTTCGTCGGTGGCCGAAAACGCGGTGTTCATCAACGGCCTCAACGTCACCGACATGTACACCCGGCGCGGTTTCTCCAGCGCACCGTTCGCCTTCTTCAGCGAGTTCCAGGTCAAGACCGGCGGCTACTCGGTGGAGTTCGGCCGTTCCACCGGCGGCGTGATCAACGCGGTGACCCGTTCGGGCAGCAACGAACTGCAGGGCGGCGTGGAAGTCACCGCCGAACCCAGCGCGTGGCGCTCCAGCGGCCGTGACCATTTCCACCGCGACGGCACCGCGCATTCCTATGCCAGCCGTGACGACAGCTCGTTCTTCAAGACCAATGTCTGGGGCTCGGGCGCACTGGTGCAGGACAAGCTGTTCCTGTTTGCCATGTACGAAGACCGCAACGACCATGGCCACAATACCTCCAACGACGCGCTCACCTGGTTCAAGAACGAAGCCAACAACGGCTTCTGGGGCGCCAAGCTCGACTGGAACATCACCGACAACCACAGCCTGGCCCTGTTGGCGTTCTCCGACGAAGGCGATGTCACCAACGGCTCCTACAACTATGACTGGGACGAGAACCAGATCGGCGGATGGGGCGGCGATTCGGTGACCGAAAGCGGCGGCCGCAACTACTCGGCCACCTACACCGGCCACTTCGGCGAGAACTTCACCGCCCGCGCCATGGTCGGCCAGAACAACCAGCGTGCGTTCACCAGCTCCTCGCTGGATGAAGCCTGCAGCCCGGTGTTCACCGATCCCAGCTATGCCTCGCGCCTGGGCC
The DNA here is from genome assembly GCF_019091045.1 of Stenotrophomonas sp. GbtcB23. Taxonomy (NCBI): domain Bacteria; kingdom Pseudomonadati; phylum Pseudomonadota; class Gammaproteobacteria; order Lysobacterales; family Lysobacteraceae; genus Stenotrophomonas; species Stenotrophomonas sp. GbtcB23. The sequence goes on from NZ_JAGXKC010000026.1 coordinate 47,257, forward strand.
AGCTCAACGGCCTGCGCCCCGGCTGCCACCCGACCGGCGCTGCCGTGGCCGAGCGCGACGACACCCGCGACGTGGCCCGCCTGGACTTCGAATGGCAGCTCGGCCGCCACCTGCTGCGCTTCGGCGTGGACCGCGAGCTGATGACCACCGAGCAGTCCACCCGCTACCCGGGCCCGACCCAGCTCAGCTACACCGCCTACGTAGCCCGCCCCGGCGATGAAGTGTGGGATGGCGCCAACGCCTTCGTGCCGCCGGGTGTCACCGAGATGCTGCGCGGGCGCAACCGCGTGTCCGGCGGTACCTTCGAAACCGAAGCCAACGCCTTCTACCTGGAAGACATCTGGAACGTCACCAACAACCTCATGCTCAACCTGGGCGTGCGCTGGGACCGCTTCGAGAACCGCACCGCCGATGGCAATGCCTTCATCAAGATGGATGACCTCATCGCACCGCGCGTGGGCTTCTCCTGGGACGTGAAGGGTGATGCCACCACCAAGCTGTTCGGCAACGCTGGCCGTTACTACCTGCCGGTGACCAACAACATCAACGTCAACTTCGCCGGCGGCCTCACCGACGAGTACTCCTACTTCGTGTTGAATGGCTGGCAGCAGCAGGCCAACCCGGTCACCGGTGCGCCCTACATGGCACCGATCATCGGCCAGCAGATCGGCCCGGTGGATACCCGCATGAACACCGGCGCGGCCGACCTGCGCCAGAGCGTGGACCGCGACCTCAAGGCCGTGTACCAGGACGAATACATCCTCGGCTTCCAGAGCATGATCAACCAGGCCTGGTCGTGGGGCGTCAACGCCACCTACCGCACCATGGACCGCGCGCTGGACGACATGCGCCTGAACTACACCCCGTGCGGCCCGACCGGCACCACCCTGTGGCCGATCGCCAACCCGGGCGAAAGCCTGACCATCTGGGGCGACTCCAGCATCGGCTGTACCACCGAAGGCTGGATCACCATCGATACCGCCAACAGTGGCTACCGCAAGGGCGGCAGCGGTGAGGTGGTGGGCTACTCCAAGCCCAAGCGCACCTACAAGGCGCTGGAATTCCAGATCGACCGCGCATGGGACGAGAAGTGGCTGTTCAACGCCTCCTACCTGTGGTCGCGCAGCGACGGCAACTTCGAAGGCCCGGTCAACTCCGATACCGGCTACGGCGACACCGGCATGGTCCAGCACTGGGACCACCCGTCCAACAACGAACGCTATGGCGTGCTGTTCAACGACTTCCGCCACCAGTTCAAGCTTCGCGCTGCGTATGCGCTCAATGAACAGTGGTCGTTCGGCACTACGCTGCAGGTGCAGTCCGGTGGCCCGGTCACCGCCTTTGGCGTGATGTGGCCCAACGACACGGTCGCTGGCGGCAGCACCTCCAACGAAAGCGGTGGCGGCGGCACCGGCTGGCTGTGCGTGGCCAACTGCTCCGGCCCGTACGACCAGCGCCAGTTCGAATACACCCCGCGCGGTGCCTATGGTCGCCTGCCGTGGACCTGGACCATGGGCGCCAATGTCACCTGGCGCCTGCCGGTGGAAGGCATCGACCTGAGCGCCCGGCTGTCGGTGTTCAACCTGTTCAACAACCAGACCGTCATCAACGTCCACCAGCGTTATGAAGCCCAGCCGGGCCAGTACCGCGAGAACACCTTCAACACCGGCACGCGCTGGCAGGCCCCGCGCTACACCCAGCTGATGGTGACCTGGAACTTCTGATCGACAGCGCGGGGGACGGCAGGACCGTCCCCCGCCGATACGGCAACCATGCACACGCCTCTGTTCCGATCCACAACGCTGCTGCTGTCCCTCGCCCTGGCGGCCGCATTGCCTGCGTCAGCGGCCGGCCCGTCCCCGTTCACCGCGATGCTCGACAGCACCGTCGAACACCACCACCTGCCCGGCATCGCCATGGCGGTGGTCGACAACGGCCAGGTGGTATTCACCGGCACCCGTGGCGAACGCCGCGCCGGCAGCGGCGAGCCGATCGACGCCGACACCCTGTTCAAGATCGCCTCCAACAGCAAGGCGATGACCGCCGCGGTCCTGGCGCGGCTGGTCGACCGTGGCCTGCTCGCCTGGGACGACCCGGTGACGAAGTTCCTGCCGCAGTTCCGCATGCACGACCCGTGGGTCACCCAACACATGCAGGTCCGCGACCTGCTCATCCACAACAGCGGGCTCGGCCTGGGCGCGGGCGACCTGATGCTGTGGCCCGAACCCAATGCGTTCACCCGCACCGACATCATCGCCGGCCTGGAGCATCTCAAGCCGGTCACCAGCTTCCGCAGCGGCTACGCCTACGACAACCTGATGTACGTGGTGGCTGGTGAAGTAGCCGCCGCCGCCGGTGGCAAACCCTATGACCAGCTGCTGCGCGAGGAAGTGTTCATCCCGCTCGGCATGACCCGCTGCCAGGCGGGCACGTGGTCGGTGGCGAAGGTGGGCAACGTGGCGCAACCGCATGCCCGGCGCGGGAGTGGCAACGTGGTCGTCAACGCCGATTCCGACGTCGCCCCGGACCTGACCTCGATGGCCGCCGGCGGCATCCGCTGCAGCCTGCGCGACATGACCCGCTGGATGCAGGTGCTGCTGGATCCCACGCGGGTGCCTGGTTGGCTCAGTGAACCCCAGCGCCGCGCGCTGTGGACCGCGCACATGCCCATGCCGCTCGGCGAACGCCAGCGCCGCTGGGACAACGCGCACTTCTCTGCCTATGGCTACGGCTGGCGCCTGTCGGACATGGACGGGCAGTGGAAGGTCGCCCACACCGGCACGCTGTCGGGCATGTATTCCTCGCTCGCGCTGCTGCCGGACCGCAGGGTGGGCGTGGTGATCCTGATCAACGGCGAAGGCGAGGATGCACGCACCGTGCTCATGCAGGCCGCGCTGAAGCACCACACCGCCCCGGCGCAGAAGCAGACCGTAGCCAGCTACGCCGCGCAGTTGCAGGCCGAAACAGCCAGCCGCCATGCGGCGGGCCATGTGCGCCCCGATACGAGCGCGCGCAAACCCGTAGAGCCACGCCATGCGTGGCTGAGCAGCGCCGACCATCCCGCAGCCACGCAGGGCGTGGCTCTACGCGGTGGCGACCATCCCGCAGCCGTGCAAGGCCTCTATCGCGACCCTTGGCTGGGCCAGGCGCGCCTGTGCCCTGAAAACAACACCCTGCGCTTCAGCGTGGACAAATCGCCCACACTGCGCGGAACCGTGATGCAGCTCGATTCCCGCTGGCTGGTGCAGTGGGATACCCTCGGGGCGGATGCAGAACCCTGGCTGCGGGTGGTGCCGGGTACCCCGCCCACGCTCCGCCTGAGCGCGATCGATCCGGACATCGACTTCAGCTATGACTACCAGGACCTGCACTTCACCCGCATCGGCGATTGCCCTTAGCCTGCTGCTCGCCCTGGCCGCGCCTGCGGTGGTGTCGGCCCAGCCGGTGCACATCGCGCTGGTGCGCACCGCCGAGCAGGCCGGCCTGGTCGACATCACCACGCTGGCGCCGGATATCAAACTCGACATGCGCTACGCCGGCGCCAACAACTTCACCGGCCGCCCGGTGCCGGGCTACGAAGCGCCCAAATGCTTCCTGCTGCGACCGGCCGCCAAGGCGCTGGCCGAGGTGGAAGCCGACCTGCGCGCCAACGGCTACGGCCTGCAGCTGTTCGACTGCTACCGCCCGGCGCAGTCGGTGCGGGCGTTCGTGGACTGGGCCAACGACCCGCTGGAGCAGTCGCGCAAGGCGCAGCAGTACCCCAGCCTCGACAAACCCGCGCTGCTGGGCGGCTATATCGCCGAAACCTCCGGCCACAGCCGCGGCGCCACCGTCGACCTGGGCCTGCTCGACTGCCGCAGCGACCCCTGCCGCGTGGTCGACATGGGCACCGATTTCGACTTCTTCGGCCCGCGCGCGCATACCAACGCGCCCGACATCACCCCCACCCAGTACCGCAACCGCCAGACCCTGCTGCAGGCCATGCAGCGCCATGGCTTTGCCAATTATCCGCAGGAATGGTGGCACTTCACCCTCACCCCCGAACCCAGCCCGACCACCGCCTTCGACGTGCCGGTGCGCTGAGCCCCTGCGTCCGGTCGGCGCGCCGCTACAATGCGCGCTCCCCCAACGCCCGGACCACGATGAACCTGCCGCTGCACTTTGGATTGCTGGGCACGCTGGAAGCCGGGCTCATCGCCCTGCTGGTCGGCCTGCTGGTCTACGCACTGTGGCACCGGGTGTGCCGCTGGGCGGGGTGGTCCGACGGGCACGCCATTGGCTGGGCCTGCGTGATGTCCGTGGTCGCATCCGCCGGCATCGATGCCTGGAACCTGTTCTACATGGGCATGATGCGGCTGGAGTCGCCGCTGTATGCACGCCTGTTCCTGGCCACCATCCACGATCCGAACGAACTGGGCTCGCGCGTGGTGATTGAAGTGGCCGGTGCGCTGGGCGGTGTTGCACTGGGCTGGCTGATATTCAGTTCCCGCTCAGGCGAAAAAAACGCCAGCAACCCCTGAGTTTTCGTTCGCAACCGGTTAAATCCGGGCCCATTGAATGATCGTCTTACCAACCGCTCACCTGCGCGTAACCGCAGGGGTAAGGGAGCGCTGCGCGCGTGTGGTTAAGACCGCGTGCGCAGGCCGGTTGCAGGGCAAGGTCGATTCACAAACGGGGTGTCAATGTGGGGCCGTGCGGAAAACAACGAGCCGCGCAACATCCCACAAGGAGACCACCCAATGACTATTCGCAACCGCAAGCCCCTGATCGCCCTGATCGTCGCCGCCGGCAGTGTTCTGGCCATTCCGGCGATGGCACAGACCGCACAGCAGAGTGCCGCGCAGGCCCAGACCCAGGCCGCGCAGGCCCAGCAGTCGGCGGCACAGGCAGACCAGGCGGCAGATGCGGCCACCGGCGCGGCCGCCCAGGCCTCGGCGCAGGCCGGCGGCGGTGGCGGCCAGACCTGGGCCAGCGTCGATACCGACGGTGACGGCGCCATCAGCAAGACCGAGGCCCAGGTGAACGCAGGCCTTGCCCAGGTGTTCGACCAGGCCGACACCAACAAAGACGGCAAGCTCACCCCGGACGAGTACAAAGCCTACGTCGCCGCCCAGCAGGGCGCCGCAGCCGGCGGCAACGCCGCCCCGGGCCGGTAACCACGCAACTGCCTGAAACCGCTGGACAACGGTGAATGGCCTGGAAGGGCGGCTTGGGCCGCCCTTCCTTCTTTTCCGCTTGGTATCCTTGCCCGATGATGACCTCCATGCCCGCGCCCACCGGCGCCATCGGTCTGGTCGGTTTTGACGGTGACGACACGCTGTGGAAGAGCGAGGACTATTACCGCAAGGCCGAGCAGGATTACCTCGACATCCTGTCGCGCTACATCGACGTGCACGACACCGCCACCGCGCGCCACCTGCTCGAAGTGCAGCAGCGCAACCTCGGCGTGTTCGGCTACGGCGTCAAGGGCATGACTCTGTCGATGCTGGAAGCGGCCATCGAGATCACTGAAAAGACCATTGCCGCACGCGACCTGCAGCTGATCCTCGACATCGGCCATGACACCCTGCGCCACCCGGTGGAGCTGATTGATGGCGTGCGCGAGTCCGTCGCCGAAATCGCCCGCGAGTATCCAGTGGTGCTGATCACCAAGGGCGACCTGTTCCACCAGGAAGCCAAGATCAAGGTGGCCAACCTGCGCGACCTGTTCCCGCGCATCGAAATCGTGTCCGAGAAGGATCCGGAAACCTACGCGCGCGTGCTCGAAGAGTTCGACCTGCCGATGGAGCGTTTCGTCATGGTCGGCAATTCGCTGCGCTCGGATATCGAACCGGTGGTCACCCTGGGCGGTTGGGGCATCCATACCCCGTATGCAGTGACCTGGGCGCATGAAACCCAGCATGGCGTGTCCGCCGATGAGCCGCGCATGGTCGAAGCGGCCACCGCGTTCGACTGGCCGCAGGCCCTGCGCGCCATTGAAGCCAAGGCGGCGGGCGGCTGAGCCGGTGAAGCGCCTGCGCCTGCTGCTGGTTGCCCTGCTGCTGTGGCTGCCGTTGCTGGCGGCCGCGCAGCAGACCCCGGAAAAGTCCCAGGCTTACCAGGTCCACACCGGTGACGCCTGGGTTGATGACCAGCTGCAGGACATCAACCACTACGCCGAGCGCTACCCGGAGAGCTTCCTCGACGAGGTCGCGCGCTACGCCAGTGTCCCGCGCGATTACATCGCCGCGCTGTTCTACACCCATGGCTGGCAGGCCGGCGACATCTACTTCGCCTGCTTCTGGGCCAAGGCCACCGAGCGCTCCTGCCGGGACGCCGTGCAGGCCTGGTCGCGCTTCGTGCCCGACGAAGGCGATGACAAGCGCTGGGCCGACGTGGTGACCAGGATGCCGGTCACCCCCAGCAACACGCATTGGCGCACCCTGCGCCACGCCATCGTGGCCAGCCACGACCACTGGGACCGCCCGGTCACCCTCGACGCCACCCTCAAGCGCCAGCTCGGCGACCGCGCCCAGCGCGACAAAGCCGCTGCTGACGCCGAAACCAAACGCGCCCGCTGACCCTCCAGGTCCCATCTGCGCCGGACTACATGAACTTCGGCGGGGACGGCTCCTGCTCCGCTCGTTGGTCATGCGTTACCGGGTGTTGACCCGTTATCGGCGGTCGTTTGGGAACCAACCCTACCCATCCATGCATCGCGTGGGGCACTCCCCCCAATGCTGCTGTGCACCTCGCCCGGTACGGCCCACCTCGGCGACAATGGGTACCTGCTGTTCCCCGTGATCCGTTGCCGAGTACGTAATGAGCGCCGACCGTTTCGTTTCACCCGACGATATCCGCAGCCTGTTCGCCCAGGCCATGTCCACCATGTACCGCACCGAAGTGCCGCTGTACGGCACCCTGGTCGACCTGGTGGCCGAGATCAACGATGCCGTGCTCACCGACAACCCGGCACTGGCCGAGCAGCTCGAGCGCAATGACGAACGCGGCCGCCTGGCGCAGGAGCGCCACGGCGCCATCCGCGTCGGCACCGCCGAGGAGCTGGCCACCCTGGGCCGTCTGTTCGCCGTCATGGGCATGTACCCCATCGGCTACTACGACCTCTCCGTGGCCGGCGTGCCGGTGCATTCCACCGCCTTCCGCCCGCGCACCGCTGCCGCGCTGGCCGCCAACCCGTTCCGCGTGTTCACCTCGCTGCTGCGCCTGGAACTGATCGAAGACGAAGCCCTGCGCGAGGAATCCGCGCGCATCCTCGCGCGCCGCCGCATCTTCACCGATGAAGCGCTGGCGCTGATTGAGCAGGCCGAACGCGAATGCGGGCTGGAGCAGAACGATGCCCGCCGTTTCGTGCTGGCCGCACTGGAAACCTTCCGCTGGCACAGCGATGCCACCGTCTCGCTGGCCACCTACGAGGCATTGAGCAACGCCCACCGCCTGGTGGCCGACGTGGTCAGCTTCCGTGGCCCGCACATCAACCACCTCACCCCGCGCACGCTGGACATCGACGCCGCGCAGGCGGGCATGCTCGCCCGTGGCATCGATGCCAAGGCCGTGGTCGAAGGCCCGCCGCCGCGCCGCTGCCCGATCCTGCTGCGCCAGACCAGCTTCAAGGCGCTGGAGGAAACGGTGAACTTCCCCGATGGCGAAGGCGCCGATGCCGGCACCCACACCGCGCGCTTCGGCGAAATCGAACAGCGTGGCCTGGCCCTCACGCCCAAGGGCCGCGCGCTGTACGACCAGCTGCTGGCCCAGGCCCGCGATGCCGGCGGCGCCGGCAGCACCGGGCAGGATTACCCCACGCGCCTGGCCGCAGCGTTCACCGCCTTCCCGGACGACCACGACACCCTGCGCCGCGAAGGGCTGGGCTACTACCGCTACGCCCTCACGGACGCCGGCCGCGCCAACCCGGCCGCCGTGGGCGACCTGCCGGCCGAAGCGCTGGTAGCGGCAGGGCTGGCCAGTGCCGACCCGATCGTCTACGAAGATTTCCTGCCGGTCAGTGCCGCGGGCATCTTCCAGTCCAACCTCGGCGGCGAAGAACAGCGCGCCTATGCCGCCCATGCCAACCGCGATGCGTTCGAGCAGGCATTGGGCATGAAGGTAGAGGACGAGTTCGTGATTTACGAGCGCCTGCAGCAGGAATCGCTCGATAGTCTCCGAATCTAAATGGCAATGGGATGCGCCGGTAGGGTCGCATCCCAATCGACCGCCGTGGAATTTTCCGCGTTCGGTTGTGGCATGACCTCCGGCGGGGACGGCGTTTGTTTTTGCCCGGGGTCATGCGTTACCGGACGTTGCACCGTTATCGGCGGTCGTTCGGGAACCGACCCTACCATCGCGAACAAAAAACGCCGGGAAATCCCGGCGTTTTTCGTTGCATCATCTCAGGCCTTCATCGTCCCAGTATCCAACCACCGCTGGTGCCACGACAACGCTTCCGGCAACAGGTGCGGAGTGTGCTTGCCGTAACTGTCGCGGCTGGCCCGCTCGAAATAATCATTGAGCTGGTCGCGGAAATCCGGATGCGCGCAATTATCGATCACCACCCGCGCACGCTTGCGCGGCGGCAACCCACGCAGATCCGCCAACCCCTGCTCGGTCACGATCACCGAGACATCGTGCTCGGTGTGGTCCACATGGCTCACCATCGGCACGATCGCCGAAATGGTGCCGTTCTTGGCCGTCGACGGGCTCAGGAACGCCGACAGGAACCCGTTGCGCGCGAAATCACCCGAACCGCCAATGCCGTTCATGATCCGCGTGCCCATCACATGCGTGGAATTGACGTTGCCGTACAGATCCACCTCGATCATTCCGTTCATGCCGATGCAGCCCAGGCGGCGCACCAGCTCCGGATGGTTCGAAATCTCCTGCGTGCGCATGATGATGCGCTCGCGGTAGAAATCGATGTTCTCCTTGAACGTTTCATTGGCCTGCGGGCTCAGCGCGAACCCGGTGCACGAGGCATAGCTCAGCACCCCGTCGCGCAGCAGGTCCAGCATGCCGTCCTGGATCACCTCGGTGAACGCGCTGAGGTCGCGGAAGCCGCTTTTGCCCAACCCTGCCAGCACTGCATTGGGAATATTGCCCACGCCGCTCTGCAGCGGCAGCAGGTTGGCCGGCAGGCGGCCGCGCGCCACTTCGTGCTGCAGGAACTCGATCAGGTACGCCGCAATCTGCTCGCTGGTGGCATCGATCGGGCTGAACGGGCTGTTGCGGTCGGGGCCGTTGGTGCGCACCACCGCCACGATCTTGTCCGGGTCGCAGCGCAGCGCCGTTTCACCGATGCGGTCGTTGCCGTGGATCAGCGGAATCGGCTTGCGGTGGGGCGGCAGCGCCGTGCCGTAGTAGATGTCGTGCATGCCGTCCACGCCGGCCGGCTGCCATTCGTTGACCTCGACGATCACCTTCCTGGCCAGGTCCAGCCAGGTCTTGTTGTTGCCCACCGAGGTGGAGGGCACCAGCGAACCGTCTTCGCGGATCGCGGAAACCTCGATCACCGCCGTATCGATCTCGCCATAGAACCCGAACCACACATGCTGGGCCACGTGGCTGAGGTGGATGTCGATGTAGTCCAGCAGGCCGGCGTTGATGCGGTTGCGCGCGTCCGGGTCGCTCTGGAACGGCATGCGCATGGCGATGCCGTCCGCCTTGGCCAGCGCGCCGTCCAGTTCCGGCGCGGTGGAGGCGCCGGTCATCAGGCTGATCTGGAAGGGCAGGTTGTCGGCGTGGAAGGCCTCGATGCGCTGGGCCAGCGCCACCGGCACCGCCTTGGGATAGCCCGAGCCGGTGAAACCACTCATGGCCACCGTTTCGCCCGGCTGGATCAGCGCGGCGGCGGCTTCGGCAGATACAACGCGAGCGCGCAGGCGCGCGTCGGCAATGCGATCAACGGACATGACGACTACGTTTTGTGGGGGATATTCATTATCCGCCATCGCACCACCGTCCCGGGTGCGACCAAGGTGGAATGGCGTTCTCCCGGTATATGAGGTCCTATTCAGTTAAATGAGGGCATCTGTACCCGCCAGTATTGTTTTGCAGTGCAGCGTGCAACTTGTTCGCGGAGCCTAGAAGATCGCCCTGCATCCCGACGTGGGGGAGGGAGCAGAGCCCGCTGGCAGTTCGCTGCAAGCGGGCTTTTTTATGCCCAAAATTTGGCAGGTGCCCTATTCATTCACGGGGACACCACGGTGTGGCCGCCTTGCGGTAGGGTCGCATCCCAATCGGCTGCCGTGGCACCGCCCGCGTTCGATGGGGCATGACCTCCGGCGGGGAAGGCGTTTACGTTGTCCAACGGTAATGCGTTACCGTGCGTGGACCCGTTATCGGCGGTCGTTTGGGAACCGACCCTACGCCCGCGCCGCATACACGGACCCCCACACGCACCGTGCATTCGGGTGCCGCGTGCGGCCCCATGCATAATCGCCTTATGCCGATTTCCGCCGATGCCGTTCCCGCCACCCTTGTCCCGCTCGTCGACCGCGCGCTTGCGCGTCTTGCGCTCAGCCTGAACGACTCAGGCAACTGGCCGCCGCCGGAACCGGTCCTCGCCAAGCTCCGCCTGCTCGCCATCACCAGCGACTTCGCCCTCGACACCCTGTGCCGGCAGCCCGCGCTTCTGTCGCAATTGACCCAAACCGACTGCCCGCCGCTGCCGCTCCCGGAACTGGATACCCAGCAGCCCGCCGACTGGCCGGCGCGCCTGCGCCGCTACCGCACCGCCTGCTCCACCCGCCTGATCTGGCGCGACCTCGAAGGCCTCGACGCCGTACCCGCCACCCTGGCCGGCGCCACCCGCCTGGCCGAGGAATGCCTGGCGCTGGCCCTGGCCGCGCTGGAACAGGAATTCGCCACCCGCCACGGCGTGGTCCGCGCCGCCGATGGCAGCACCCAGCAGCTGGTGGTGTTCGGCCTGGGTAAGCTGGGCGGCGACGAACTCAATTTCAGTTCCGACGTGGACCTGGTCTACGCCTACCCGCAGGGCGGTGAATCCGACGGCCCGCGCCCGCTCGCCGCCGAGGAATACTTCGCCCGGCTCGGCCAGCGCCTGGCGCGCCTGCTCGACGAAACCACCGTGGACGGCTTCAGCCACCGCGTCGACCTGCGCCTGCGCCCGTTCGGCAGCGCCGGCCGCGTGGCGCTGTCCTTCGCAGGCATGGACCAGTACTTCCAGCGCGAAGGCCGCGATTGGGAACGCTACGCCTGGCTCAAGGCGCGCGCCGTGGCGGGCGACATCGCCGCCGGTGAAGCGTGGCTGCAGACCCTGCGCCCGTTCGTCTACCGCCGCTACCTCGATTTCACCGCCCTCGATGGCCTGCGCGAAATGAAGGCGGCCATCACCGCCGAAGTCTCGCGCCGCGACATGTTCGACGACATCAAGCGCGGCCCCGGCGGCATCCGCGAAATCGAATTCCTGTCCCAGGCGCTGCAGCTCATCCGCGGCGGCCGCGAAGCCAGCCTGCGCGAGCGCCGCCTGCTGCATGCGCTGCCCGCCCTGGTCGCCTGCGGGCAGATGGCGCCGAAGGATGGCGCAGACCTGCTGCACGCCTACGGCTTCCTGCGCCGCCTGGAAAACCGCCTGCAGATGCTGCGCGATGCCCAGACCCACGCGCTGCCCACCGACCCCACCGACCGCCTGCGCATCGCCTGCGGCCTGGGCTACACCGACTGGGACGCGCTGCTGGCCGCACTGGATGTGCAGCGCGACCGGGTCAGCACCGAGTTCGCCGCGCTGCTCGCCCCGCGCGCCGGCCAGGCCGCCCCCGATGCGCTGGCCAATTACTGGCGCGGCCTGCCCGACAGCGGCGATGCCGAGGTGCTGGCCAACGCCGGCTTCCACGACCCCAGCGGCGCCGACCAGTCGCTGCGCGATTTCGCCCAATCACTCGGCGTGAAGTCGCTCAGCGACAACGCGCGCGCACGCCTCGACCGCGTGCTGCCCGCATTGCTGCACGCTGCCACACGCTCGCCGCAGCCCGACGCCGCGCTCAAGCGCGTGCTAGGCCTGCTGCAGGCCATCCTGCGCCGCACCAGCTACCTCGCACTGCTCGACGAACAGCCCAGCGCACTGGCCAGGCTGGTGGACGTGCTCGCCCGCAGCGCGCTGCTGGCCGAGCGCATCGCCGCCTACCCACTGCTGCTGGACGAACTGCTGGATGTACGCGTGTCCGGCCCGATGCCCGATGCCGCCGCCATGCAGGCCGAGTGCGATGCCGCGCTGGCCGTGGACGACCCCGAAGCCGCGCTGCGCCTGCTCAATGAGACCCGGCTTGCGCTGAGCTTCCGCATGGCCCTGGCCACGCTGGATGGCCGCCAGCGCGCCGTGGACAGCACCCGCCAGCTCGCCCAGCTCGCGCAGGCGGTGGTGGTCACCGCGTTGGCGATGGCCGATGCGGACATGCGCCGCGCGCACGGAGAAGTGCCGGGCGGCCGGTTCGCGATCATCGGCTACGGCAGCCTGGGCGGGTTGGAGCTGGGCTTCGGCTCGGACCTGGACCTGGTCTTCCTGCACGATCACCCGGCCAACCAGGACAGCAGCAACGGCGCCCGCCCGCTCGACCCGGGCCGCTGGTACGCACGCCTGGCGCAGAAGGTGATGGCGCTGCTGGGCGCGGTCACCGCTGCCGGCCGCCTGTACGACATCGACGTGCGCCTGCGCCCGGATGGCGGCAAGGGCTCGCTGGTGTCCTCGCTGGCCAGCTACACCGAGTACCAGCGCGAGCGTGCCTGGACCTGGGAACACCAGGCCTTGGTTCGCGCACGCGGCATTGCCGGTGACGCCAGCCTGCTGGCCGATTTCGAACGGATCCGTGCCACCACGCTGGCGCGCCCGCGCGAGCGCGAGGTGCTGTACGCGGACGTGGTGAAGATGCGCGGCCGCATGCGCACCGAACTGGACCGCAGCGATGCCGCGCGCTGGGATCTGAAGCAGGGCGCCGGTGGCATCGTGGACCTGGAGTTCCTGCTGCAGACCGGCGTGCTGGACAGCGCCGGCACGCACCCACAGGTGCTGGAGCCACGCGATACCCCCAGCCTGATCGACCAGCTGGCCGGTATTGCCTGGCTGCCCGGCGGCACGCGCGACGCGCTGCACGAAGCGCACGCCGCGCTGTTGGACGTAGGGTTGGCCTGCACGCTGGACAGAAGGCCGCGCCTGGCGGTCCTGACCCCCGCGTTGGAAGAAGCGCAACGCGTAATCACCGCCACCTGCGAAGCGGCAGAGCTACCCTTCGCCGATACCGGCGCAACGTCCGGTAGCGCATGAACCCGGGCAAAAACAAACGCCTTCCCCGCCAATGTTCATGCCACAACCGAACGCGGGCAACGTAACGGCGGTCGATAGGGATGCGACCCTACCGCCGAATCGCGGGCAATGCGGCATGGCCGGCAATCGGGATACATGCACTATCGCGGGCAATGTTGCATGGTCTGCAACCGTGATACATGCCCTGGTAATTGGATGGACTCGCCCCTCGCCGAGGCGTCTGGGCGCCATGGTGGCAACCTATAGCCACCAACAGCGAGGGA
>NZ_JAGXKC010000260.1:0-349 GCF_019091045.1 Stenotrophomonas sp. GbtcB23
TGTGGCCATGGGTCTCAATTCGGTGGAAGGCGGCCGTTTCGTGCTCGACTTCGCAGGCTCCAGGCCCGTTCTGAGGCAGGTGGAGCTCAACGAGATCGGAGTGCTCTCGCTGCATGCCTTCGACGTGTTCGACAGGATCCGGCGCACGAGCAATGCTGCCGCCTCCGCGCCCCTGACCGGCCGCGAACTCGAAGTCGTCCGCTGGACGGCACAGGGCAAGACCTCGGTGGAGATCGGCCGCATCCTGTCGCTCTCGGATCATACCGTGAACGCCTATATGACAAACGCCATTAAGAAACTGGATTGCGTGAATCGAACGCAGTTGGTAGCTAAGGCCATCAGATTGAAA
>NZ_JAGXKC010000261.1:0-348 GCF_019091045.1 Stenotrophomonas sp. GbtcB23
TGCGTGAGACCCCGCGCGCCGTCTCCTTCTGCACGTGGGCGGTCCTTTCAGGAGATATCTTCGAGGTGGAGGACGCCTCCAGCGATCCCAAGTTCGCCGACAACCCATCCGTGCTGGGCGCCCCCTATGTCCGCCATTACGTGGGAGCACCGATTCAGGTGGCCGGCGGACACCGGGTTGGCACGTTGTGTCTGTTGAGCCAGACGCCGGGCAAGCTGACGCCCTCCCAGAGGGCAGTTCTTCAGTGCTTGGCAGAAGCCGCTGCCGTGGGGATGGAACAACGGGCACAGCTGCTCGATCGGGTGTCCGAGGCTACTCGACTGCACGGCGACCTACAGAAGAGCCAGG
>NZ_JAGXKC010000262.1:0-347 GCF_019091045.1 Stenotrophomonas sp. GbtcB23
CTCTGCGACGAACACCGGCTGGCAATGGCTGGGCCTCTGGCTCGGCTCTTGCTTCCCTGATCGCTCCCCCAGCAAGGACGAACTAGCAGGATGAGTGACGTGAGCCCGCACGAACGAATCAACGAATCAACCTGACCGGCCCTTGGGACGGTTTCGGCTTTCAGGGTGGACACATGTTCACCCCGGAAGGTCACCAGTTCGAACCTTGCGACATGGTTTGGTGGTCGCGGACCTGCAACATCGCCCGGGACTGGCAACTGATGATGGAACAACCTCGCGCAGCGCTGTTGCGTTAGATCAACTGACTCACTCTCTGAGCTCCTCGACGACGGAAACTGGAATACTTC
>NZ_JAGXKC010000263.1:0-346 GCF_019091045.1 Stenotrophomonas sp. GbtcB23
GAACAGATGGCAGACACGTTGCCGGCGCATGGTGTGATGTATGAGTGGATTCCCGAACTCGGTGGCCGGCGCAGGGCGCAGCCCAATTCTCGCAACGGGGCATGGGACAACGCCGCGTTTCAAGGCTATGCAGACCACATGGCTTCCGCAGAGTTTGCCAGCGGATTAACGAAGGTTCTTGCGCTGGCGGGTGCACATCGAACCGCGCTGATGTGCGCGGAGGCGCCATGGTGGCGCTGCCATCGTCGCCTGATCTCCGACCTTTTGACGCACCGGGGCCATGAGGTGGTGCACATCGTCTCCAACGCTGAACCCACGCCCCATCCGCTACGCCCGATGGCGGAGG
>NZ_JAGXKC010000264.1:0-345 GCF_019091045.1 Stenotrophomonas sp. GbtcB23
AACGAGGTCACGAACGGACCTTTCTCGCAAGCTTTCTGCGCATGCCGCGTTGAATTCGGTTCCGTTGTAGTTGGTGGAGAAGGAGAGCCACCAGCTAGAGCAGAGCCGCACCAGCGCGAAGTAGCCGACTATCAACCACGTCTTCGTGATCGTTTGGAAGAACGGGTTCCCATCCGCGTCCTCGCCTTCAACATTGAAATTCGTGTCCAAAGAGTGTCCATCGAACTGCACCCAGTCACCCATCTGTAGCGCAAACACTTCGTTCAGCTGGCTGGCTAGGGTTGCGTCCTCTATCTCGAAGCCACCATCTACAAACGGAGGGCCTTGACGCAGTCTTTTTAGGTA
>NZ_JAGXKC010000265.1:0-345 GCF_019091045.1 Stenotrophomonas sp. GbtcB23
CGGGCTCCGCGCTGTACCGGGCAAGAAAAGTTGACGGACTGAAAAGTGCGCAGAGGCTTGCAGACGATCCCAGCGCTGAGTTCGGTCCTACCCCGCCTTGCCTGGCTGGAAATCAGAGGATGACTCCTAACGGAATTTCAGCGCTGTATTGCGCCCTTGATAGGGATACTTGTTTAAGCGAAATCAGATCCATTGCCGGAGATAACGTAGTTTCTGTGGCTCTCAGTCCAATCAATCCCATGATCTTCCTGGATATTTCGAGGCTGGCTGACGGTCACTCGGCTGATCTGAGCATGTTGCAGCAGGGTTATCTGGATCAAGTGCATCGCAGAAGCTTCATTCACT
>NZ_JAGXKC010000266.1:0-345 GCF_019091045.1 Stenotrophomonas sp. GbtcB23
GTCTTGGTGTGCCATAGACAGATTGCGCTTGGGAAGGGTGGTGTATGGGATTTGTTGGGCGAAAACCGCCTGTTCGAGAAAGTTTCCTCGTGGACAACGGACCTCGAAATCGCCAAGGGCTTCAAGGGCGGCGTACCGCCCGAGGGGCAGGGCTATCAGGGCGTCATTTTCTCCATCAAGCCGCCCGCTGGTAACGTGATCGTCAACCTGCGCGAGTTGTACCGGGATGCCGATTTTCGCGGTGCGATGGAGCGGAACAAGTTCGCAATCGCTGGGTACGCGACGGGCGCGGGCTGTTACGGGGACAGCCAGAGCGAAGTTGTCCTAGAAGTCGACAAGCTGGAA
>NZ_JAGXKC010000267.1:0-345 GCF_019091045.1 Stenotrophomonas sp. GbtcB23
GATCGGCCAGCAGCCGAATGCGTCGGCCGCCTTCCAGGTCAGCGTCAATGCGCTGGGGCGCCTGACCACCGAAGAGCAGTTCGGCGACATCGTGATCAAGGCCGGCGCCAGCGGCCAGGTGACCCGCCTGCGCGACGTCGCACGCCTGGAACTGGGCTCGGACAACTACACCATGCGCGGCCAGCTCGACGGCGAGAACGCGGTCGGCCTGCAAATCCTGATGACGCCCGGCTCCAATGCCCTGGACACGTCCAGCGCGGTGCGCGCGACGATGGAGCGGCTGCAGGCCAAGTTCCCCGAAGGCATCGAGTACAAGATCGCCTACGACCCCACAGTCTTCGTGCG
>NZ_JAGXKC010000268.1:0-344 GCF_019091045.1 Stenotrophomonas sp. GbtcB23
CTATAGCCTGACCGTAGCGGCTCCGACGATTACGCTCTCTCCCACTTCCCTGCACGCGCCGACAATCGGGACAGCCTATTCGGCAACCCTTACGGCAGGAGGCGGCACCGCGCCCTACAGCTATGCAGTCACGAGCGGCGCATTGCCTTCAGGGCTGACACTCAGCAGCGGCGGCGTCCTGAGCGGCACGACGACCGCTGCCGGATCGTTCAATTTCACCATCACCGCCACCGACAGCGCCGCAGGACTCTTTACGGGAAGCCGGTCCTATAGCCTGACCGTAGCGGCTCCGACGATTACGCTCTCTCCCACTTCCCTGCACGCGCCGACAATCGGGACAGCCT
>NZ_JAGXKC010000269.1:0-343 GCF_019091045.1 Stenotrophomonas sp. GbtcB23
GTTGCGCCCAGGCCGCATCGAGGACGTCCTTGAGGCTAACCGGCGGCGTGGGTACCGGCGCCTCGCAACCTGCCATTCGCCTGGGTGCTTGGGCCTGGTCAGTCGTCGGCTTTGTCCTCGGAAATGTGGACCGCCATGTCCTGCAGCACCTGGCTGACGTGCTGGTCCGCGATGCTGTAGAAGATGTGCTTGGCTTGGCGTTCGCCGCGCACGAGGCGCGCACCGCGCAGCAGCCGCAGGTGATGGCTGACCAGAGACTGCGACAGGTCGAGCGCTTCGGCGATGTCCCCCACGGCGACCGAGCCATGCATGCTCTGCAGCAGGATCTTCAATCGCGATTGGT
>NZ_JAGXKC010000027.1:0-58436 GCF_019091045.1 Stenotrophomonas sp. GbtcB23
CCTCGTCTCTCATACCTTGGGTTATCTGTCTTGCCACGGGTCACCTCGATGCTTGGATTGATCCTATCGAGTGTCCAGCCGGATTAGACCACCTCAACCCATCCGTGGGGGCTTGGCAAAAACATCCATGTTTCTGACAGTCCCTACAGGGGCTACCCGCCTGCCTCCCCGACGGATTGCGTGTGCGGTTGGGTAAAGCGGCCACGCAGGGCGTGGCTCTACGAGGGTGCAAGCCGCTACGGCGGGGTAGGGTCGGTTCCCAAACGACTGCCGTGAAACACACCGCGCCCGGTAACGCATGAAAATAATCGAAGCAGACGCCCAAAAAAAACGACAACCGCCTATGAAAGCGCGGTTGCCGTGGAGGAGCGTTTCCCCTGCCCGAAGGCAGGGTTGGGTTGACGCTTAGAACTTGTAGGTCGCGCCGAAGTACAGCTGGCGGCCCGAGTACAGGCTGGAGATCAGACGGGCATCGGTATCGTTGCCGAGGTGGACGCGCTGTTCTTCCTTGGTGGCATTCAACACGGACGCGGTGAAGGTCAGCGCGTCGGTGAAGTTGTAGGCCACGTTCAGATCGAGCTGTGCATACGGCTCGGTGTACTCGGTCATGCCGCCATTCAGGCCACCGACCACTTCACCACGACGGTTGTACGAGGCACGTGCCAGGAACTTCTCGTTCTCGTAGAACACCGTCACGTTGGCCTGGTTCTTGGCGCTGCCGACCAGCGGCGACGAACCGATGCTTTCACCATCGAGCACGATCGAGGCCAGGTTGGTGTCGTTGTAGGTGTAGTTGGCCTGCACACCGAAGCCCATGTCGAACGTGTACTGACCGTACAGTTCCACGCCCTGCGACACGCCATCGCGGCCGTTGGCCTGGGTCTCGTAATCCTGCACCGTGACCGACTCGCCGCCGACCACCATCTGCACGTCACGCACCACCGGCACGGTGAAGTTGTCGACGTTCTTGCGGAACAGGCCGATACCCGCGACCGCGCCCGGCTTGAAGTACCACTCCAGGCCCACGTCGAACTGGGTGGCCTCGAACGGCTCCAGGTTCTTGTTGCTGCCGTGGCCCTGCCAGCCTTCCTGCGGCGCGCCACCGGCGACGCGACGGTCGTTGACGTACTCGGCGCTGTAGTAGCTCAGTGCACCCGGCGCGGCAATGCTGGTGTAGCTCGGGCGCGCGATCACCTTCGACGCCGCGCCGCGCAGCACCAGGTTCTCGGTGATGTCCCAGGCGATGTTGAAGCTCGGCAGGAAGTCGGTGTAGGTCTTGTCGGTGCCGATCAGCTCGAACGACTTCTGCCGCGCCAGGCTGTCAGGCAGGCGGACGAAGCCGCTTTCGCAACCGTAGGTCGGGAACGCCGCCGCCGCCGGGTCGGTACACGACATCGGCGCACCGGACGCGTTGTCGAGGAAGTAGTCGTTGAAGCGTTCGATCGCATCGCTGGACTGTGCGAACTGCTCCGTACGCACCACGCGCAGGCCGACGTTACCGCGCAGGCGCTCGGTACGGAAGTTGGCCTGGAAGTAGCCGGCGTAGACCTTCTCGTTGACGTTGTAGACGAAATCTTCTTCGGTACGGTTGTGCGAACCGCCGTAGCGGTCGTTGAGGTAGTTGATGTACGCCGGGTAGTTGATGCCCGGGAACACGTTGGCGTTGAAACCGCCGTTGATGCCGCTGATCGGGTTGGACAGGAAGAAGCCCGGCTGCGCAATGCCGGCCGTGTTGTCGCAGCCCGCCTGGTAGCGGTTGTTGTCATAGTCCGCCGGGTCGGTGCCCGGGCAGACCCAGTAGGTGTTGCCGGTATTGCGGTGGACCTTGCCATCGCTGTACTTGGCGCCGAACTGGAACGAATCCAGCCAGCCGGTCTCGAACAGCTTGGTGAAGTCGGCCTGGAAGTGGTTCTGCTTGATCTCGGTCTGCATCCAGGACGAATCGGTCGAGCCGGTGTCCACTTCAGCAATGCCGTTCATCAGCTGCTGCTGCAGGTCGGGCGAGAACGTGGCCGACGGCGTGCCGGTCAGGTCCCATGCCGAGTACTGGTTGCCGGTCTGCCACACGCCATCGACACGGCGGCGCGGCTTGGCCGACATGCGGAACTTCATCGACGGGCCACCTTCGGACCAGGTGCGGCCGCCGCTGAAGGACGCCTTCCACAGCGGGCTGATGTCCCAGTCGATGCTCAGGTCGGCGGTCTGCGACAGCGCCTTTTCGCGGCTGTAATCGCCGGTCAGCTGCGGGGTGGGGATGGTGCAATCGTCCGGACCCCAGCCACCCGGCGGCAGGCCGGCGGCGGCAGCTTCGTCTTCACTGCAGTAGTAGGTCTTGCCCGGGATCTTCTCGAACTGCGCGCCGGTGACGATGGAGCCGCTGGGATCCATGGTCAGGCCGTTGAGCAGGCGACCGCCGGCCCAGTTGCCGTCCTGGTTGTAGCGGGCCATGTTCCATTCCGGAATCTTGAGCATGTTCTGGGTGTAGTCACCCTCCAGCTCGAAGCGGAAGTAGTTCGCCGTCAGCGTTACGTTGTCGGTCGGCTTGAACTGGAAGGTGAACTGACCGCCCTTGCGCTGGCGCTCTTCTTCCTTGACCGCGAAGTTCACCGAGGTCGGCATGTAGAAGTCGGTGTAGTTGCGGCCGTTCTGGTCGTTGAAGCCGGAGTTGCCCCACCAGTAGTTGACACCCCCCTGGTTCATGTCATTGCCGAACACGTCGCGCGCGGTGGTGTCGGTGCCATACCACTGGTAGTTTTCCGTGGTGGCTTCCATGGTGCGGCTGGTGCGCTTCTGCTGGGTCACGCCGACCAGCACGCCGAAGCGCTCGTCGTCGCTGTGCCAGGAGTAGAGCGCCGACGCCTGCGGGTCGACGTCGCGGCTGTTGTCCGAGGAGGTGCCTTCCAGGGTCACGTAGCCGGAGTTGGACTCCATCTCCAGCGGGCGGCGGGTGTGCAGGATGACCGTGCCGCCGATGCCGCCTTCGTCGATGCGCGCTTCGGGCGACTTGAACAGCTCGGCGCTGGACAGCATGTTCGACGGCAGCAGGGTGTAATTGAACGAACGGCTCGCCTCGTCATTGGTTTCCGAGGTGGCGATGTAATTGCCGTTCAACTGGGTCAGGGTCAGGTCCGGGTCCAGACCGCGCACGCTGACGCTCTTGCCTTCGCCGCCGTCACGGGTGATCACCACGCCCGGCACGCGCTGCAGCGAATCGGCGACGTTCTTGTCGGGGAACTTGCCCACGTCTTCGGCCGTGATCACTTCGACCACGGCGTTGGCGTCGCGCTTCTGCTGCAGGCTCTTCTCGATGGCGTAGCGGTAGCCGGTCACCTGCACGCTGTCGAGCGTGGTTGCCGAGGGGGTCTCGGACGGGGTGGTGGCCTGCTGGGCGAACGCGGCGGCCGGCACGAAGGCGGCGGCGGCCAATGCGAAGGTGATGGCGGCCGACAACGCGTCGCGGCCGTGTTTGCGGGACATCTGGTTCATTCCACTCTCTCCCTTGGATTGAAGCGTATGGCTGACACGTTGTATCGATCTAAATTCGGAGGCCGAATTGGCGTGGGGTTACAGGTCTCCACGCCCGCCGTGGCCGGTTCTGTGACGGTTTGGAGTTGGATCGATCTAAACCGCTGGCGGCGAATTTTTAACACGGCCGGGCCCGGGACGCATGCTGCTGCGCAATATGGACGGGGAGGGGGCAGATGTGCCTATGGCCCCTGGTGGGTGGTCTGTTATGTTG
Source organism: Stenotrophomonas sp. GbtcB23 (assembly GCF_019091045.1). Classification (NCBI taxonomy): domain Bacteria; kingdom Pseudomonadati; phylum Pseudomonadota; class Gammaproteobacteria; order Lysobacterales; family Lysobacteraceae; genus Stenotrophomonas; species Stenotrophomonas sp. GbtcB23. The sequence goes on from NZ_JAGXKC010000027.1 coordinate 3,740, forward strand.
CGCCGCAGAATGCATCCCGCAATTTGTCCATGGTTTACTTAAATCGATCTAAATTCACGTCGTCGTGACTTTGGAGCGATCCAAACCATAGGACCCACTGCATGCGCCGATTGCCGTCCCGCCTTGCCCTTCCGCCCCTGCGCCGCCCGCTGGCGGGCCTGGCCTGCCTGGCCGTGCTGGCCTTCACCCCGATGCTGCAGGCCGCCCCGGCCGCGCTCGAGCGGGAGGTCAACACCTTCATCGGCAGCAAGGATGACGGCAATACGTTCCCGGGCGCCTCGGCCCCGTTCGGCCTGATCCAGGTGAGCCCCATCGGCGAACACTATGCCGGCTGGCGCTATGACGATCCCAAGATCCGCGGGTTCGGCCATTCCTTCCTGTCCGGCGCAGGCTGCTGGGAGCAGGGCGGCCAGGTCTCGGTGCTGCCGGTGACCGGCACCATCGGCCCGGGCGGTGATTTCGATACCGACACCGCCAAGAGCTTCGACCACAAGGCCTACGCCTCCGGTTACACCCACGAAGGCGAAGTCGGCCAGGCCGGCTACTACAAGGTGCGCCTGACCAGCTACGGCGGCATCGACGCCGAAGCTACCGCACGCACCCGTGCCGCCGCCGAGCGCTACACCTTCCCGGCCGACGCCGGTACCGGCCACGTGCTGGTCAACGTGGGCCAGGCCAACGAGCGCCATTCGGTGATCGGCAGCGTGATCGACGTGGTCGGCGACCGCGTGGTCGAAGGCAAGCTGGTCACCAAGAGCTTCTGCGGTGGCCACCAGTACACCACCTGGTTCCGCATCGAATTCGACCGCCCGTTCAAGGCCCATGGCACCTGGGGCGAGGGCGGTGGCCTGCCCGGCGCCCGCCATGGCATGGAAGGCGAGCTCAAGCCCAGCGGCGCGTGGCTGAGCTTCGACCTGTCCAAGGGCCGCGCGGTAACCGCGGTCAGCGCCATTTCGCACGTGGATGCCGACGGCGCACGCGCCAACCTGCGCAGCGATGGCATGCAGGATGGGCGCCTGCTTGGCTTCGAGCGCATGCGCAGCCTGTCGCAGCAGCAGTGGCGCAAGGAACTGTCCACCGTGCGCGTGGACAGCAAGCATGCCGACGACCGCACGGTGCTCTACACCGCGCTGTACCACGCGCTGCTGCAGCCGCTGACCGGCAGCGATGCCGACGGCCGCTACCGTGGCTACGACGACAACATCCACCGCGCCGAGGGCTGGACCTACTACGAGTATTTCTCGCTGTGGGATACCTACCGTGCGCAGAACCAGTGGCTGGCGCTGACCCGCCCGCAGGTGACCAGGGATATCGGCCGCAGCCTGCTGGCGATCAACGAGCAGGGCGGCTGGCTGCCGCGCTGGGGCTACGCGAACTTCGAAACCAACATCATGACCGGCGACCCGGTCACCCCCTTCATGGTTGACCTGTGGCGCTTCGGCGCGCTGGCCGGGCGCGAAGGCGAGGCCTACACCGCACTGCGCCGCAATGCCTTCGAACTGCCGCCGATGAACTCGCGGCATGCCGGCCGCTCGGGCAACCCGGGCTATGTTGAGAATGGCTACGTCGCCTACGACCGCGCCTTCCCGTCCAAGGGCATGGATGTCGATCCGCACCACGGCGGCTCGGCCACCCTGGAATACGCCCTGGCCGACTGCGCGCTGGCACAGATGGCCGATGGCCTGGGCCATGCCGACGATGCCGGCGTGCTGCGCCAGCGCGGCCGCAACTGGCAGAAGGTGTGGGACCCGAGCGTGCGTGACGAGGAAACCGGCATGAGCGGCTTCCCGCGCCCGCGCATGGACGATGGCAAGTGGTACCTGCCGGCGGACGGGCATTACAGCCCGCGCTCGCACCATGGGTTCCATGAAGGCACGGCATGGCAGTACCAGTGGCTGGCCCAGCAGGACATCCCCGGCCTGGTCCAGGCCATGCACGGCCGCGAGAACGCCGGCAAGCGGCTGGATGCGTTCTTCGCCTATGACGCGCTGCTGCAGTCGCCGCTGCAGGCCGCCCGCAAGGAATGGGTGGTGGGTCCGTACAGCTACTACAACCAGTACCGCTACAACCCAAACAATGAGCCCGATCTGCATGCGCCGTGGATGTACACGCTGATCGGCCAGCCGTGGAAGACCGCCACGGTGGTGCGCGCCGCGCAGCAGCTGTTCACCAACGCCCCCAATGGCGTCACCGGCAACGATGACCTGGGCACCATGTCGGCGTGGTACCTGTTCAGCGCGCTGGGCCTGTACCCGGCGGTGCCGGGCAGCGGCGAGTTCCTGCTGCATACCCCGCGCTTTGCCAAGGTCGAGGTCGACCTCGGCCAGGGCCGCACGCTGCGCCTGCAGGCTCCCGGTGCCGACGGCCGCAAGCTGCAGTACGTGCAGGGCGTGCAGGTTGATGGCCAGGCGCATGCCCCGGTGTGGGTGGACTGGAACCGCCTGCAGCAGGGCGGCACCATCGCCTACACCCTGGGCGATACCGCACCGGAAACCGGCTGGGGGACCCAGGTCGACGCCCTGCCGGTGTCGTACTGCGCCACCCCGGGGGCCGGGCTGGAATGAGCCCGCAGGCCGCGATCCGTTGACCGATGTGATCGTTTAGGCTTGCAGGACCATGAGGACGCCGACGCCACGATGAAAAAGGACACTTCCGCTGCCAAGGGAACCCGCGCCAGCACGCCCCGTGCCGGCGCCGCACGTGCGGTCACCGTGACCGACATCGCCGATGCCATCGGCGTGTCGCGCGCCACGGTGTCGCTGGTGCTGCGGGGCAGCCCGCTGGTCAATGTCGACACCCGCGCGCGGGTGGAAGCCGAACTGCGCCGGCAGCGCTATGTGTACAACCGCGGCGCAGCCAACCTGCGCCGGCGGACCTCGACCAGCGTGGCACTCGTCATCAACGACCTGTCCAACCCGTTCTTCGCCGAATTCGCTTCCGGTGTAGACGAGGCGCTTGGCGCGAAGGGCTACGTGACCCTGCTGGGCAGCACCGGCGAATCGCCGGTGCGGCAGCAGGCGGTGTTGACCACGCTGATGGAACACACCCCGGCCGGCCTGATCCTGTCGCCGGCCGAAGGCAGCGATGCCACCGAAGTGCGCCAGGCCGTGGGCTATGCCAACGTGCTGCTGTTCAACCGCGAGCTCAAGGGCGGCGACTGGGATTTCCTCACCCTGGACAACCAGCAGGGCGCTTACCTGGCCACCCGCCACCTGATCGAGCAGGGCCATCGCCGCATCGCCTTCTTCGGCGGCCATGCCGAGTCCAGCTCCTGCCACCAGCGCCGCACCGGCTATGCGCAGGCCTTGGCAGAGGCGGGGTTGTCGGTGAAGCCGGACTGGCTGATTGAATCAGCGCCGAACCGGTTGGAAGCCGCCGCGCGGTCCGGTGAGCTGTTCGCCGGCGACGTACCCACCGCGGCGGTCTGCTACAACGACACGGTAGCCTTGGGCCTGATGCTGGGCCTGGCCTCGCGCGGCGTGCAGCCGGGCCGCGATTTCGCGGTGACCGGGTTCGATGACATTTCCGAAGCAGCGGTGGCGTTGCCGCCGCTGACCACCCTTACCGTCAATCCGCGCGAGCGCGGCCGCCAGGCGGCCGAACTGCTCCTGCAGCGGCTGGACGATCCCACCGCCGCACCGCGCCATACCGTGGCACCGGTGCAGCTCCGTATCCGTGACAGCAGCGGCCCCGCCGTCGGCTGAGTCCGTTCCCTTTCACCTGCCCGCACACTGAGGCGCGTTACGCATGCCCATTTCTCCAACGCATCGCCTGCCCACATCGTCATCCACCGCGCCCGTGGTCAACACGCGCATGGCGTTGGCGGTGGCCACCACGATCTTCTTCATGTGGGGCTTCCTGACCTGCCTCAACGACATCCTGATTCCGCACCTGAAGGCCGTGTTCGAACTGAACTACGCCAAGGCGATGCTGGTGCAGTTCACCTTCTTTGGCGCGTACTTCCTGATGTCGCTGCCGGCCGGTCGGCTGGTGGCGCACCTGGGCTACAAGAAGGGCATCGTGGCCGGCCTGGCCATCGCCGCCGTTGGCGCGCTCGGCTTCTGGCCGGCCGCCGAACTGCGGGTGTATGAAGCCTTCCTTGGCGCGCTGTTCGTGCTCGCCACCGGCATCACCGTGCTGCAGGTGGCAGCCAATCCGTACGTGGCGCTGCTCGGCCCGGAACAGACCGCATCGAGCCGCCTGACCCTGGCGCAGGCGTTGAACTCGCTGGGTACGGCGATCGCGCCGATCTTCGGCGGCCTGCTGATCCTCGGCAACACGGTCAAGAGTGCCGATGAACTGGCCGCACTCGGCGCGGCCGAACAGCTGGCCTACCGCACCCAGGAAGCACAGTCGGTGCAGGGCCCGTACGTGGGCCTGGCGATCGCGCTGGCGCTGCTGGCGGTGTTCGTCTATCTGTTCCGCCTGCCGGCGTTGAATGAAACCACCGAACAGGCCGACCCGGTCAAGCACACCCTGATGGATGCGCTGCGCCACCGCCACGTGACCTTCGGGGTGCTGGGCATCTTCTTCTACGTCGGTGCGGAAGTCTCGATCGGCAGCTTCTTGGTCAATTACCTGTCGATGCCGAACATCGGCGGCCTGACCGAACAGCAGGCCACCGGCTACGTGTCGGCCTACTGGACGATGGCGATGATCGGCCGCTTCGTCGGTTCGGCGATCATGACCCGCTTCTCCCCGCGCCTCCTGCTTACCCTGTTTGCCACCGCCAACGCCGTGTTGCTGGCAGTGACCATGGCCAGCGAAGGGCAGGTGGCGATGTACTCGGTGGTGGCCATCGGCCTGTTCAACTCGATCATGTTCCCGACCATCTTCGCGCTCAGCATCGAGCGCCTGGGCGCGCTGACCAACAAGGCCTCCAGCCTGCTGATCATGGCCATCGTCGGTGGCGCGATCATCCCGTTCCTGCAGGGCCTGCTGGCCGACCGCATCGGCCTGCACCTGTCTTTCATCCTGCCGTTGCTGTGCTACGGCTACATCCTCTTCTACGGCGTGTGGGGCTCGCGCCCGCGCGCCGGTTTCAGCCAGGGGGGCTGAGCGCGTCATGACCAAGATTGTTTGTTTCGGCGAAATTTTGATCGATCTACTTGCGCAGCCGCCGGCCACGCCGGACACGCCTCGCGCGTTCCTGCAGTACGCCGGCGGTGCCCCGGCCAACGTCGCCGTGGCCGCCGCGCGGCTGGGGGCGGACACCCATTTCGCCGGCATGCTCGGCCAGGACATGTTCGGCGACTTCCTTGCCGAGAGCCTGGCCGGTGCCGGGGTCGCCACCGACTGCATCGTGCGCACCGACGCGGCCAAGACCGCGCTGGCGTTCGTGGCGCTGGACGCGCACGGCGAGCGTAGTTTCAGCTTCTACCGGCCGCCGGCCGCGGACCTGCTGTTCCGCGCCGAGCACTTCAGCCCGGCCTGTTTCGACGGCACGCGCAGCTTCCACGTGTGCTCCAACAGCCTGACCGAAGCGGCGATCGCCCAGGCCACGCTCGACGGCATGCAGCGCGCACGTGCGGCCGGCGCGATGGTCAGCCTGGACCTCAACCTGCGCCCCGCGCTGTGGCCGGCCGGTGTCGACCCGACCGCGCAGCTGTGGGAAGCGCTGGTGCTGGCCGACCTGGTCAAGCTCTCGCGCGAGGAACTTGACTACCTGGCCGCGCCGCTGGGCGCCGACGGCAATGCCCTGGTCATCCAGCGCCTGCTGGCGGCCCACGCGCAGGCCGTGGTGGTCACCGATGGCGCCGCGCCGATGCGTTGGCACACCCGCCATGGCAGCGGCGTGGTCACCGGCTTCCAGGTGCCTGCCGTGGACACCACCGCCGCAGGCGATGCGTTCGTGGGCGGGCTGCTGTTCGCGCTCGGTGAGCGCGGTGCCGATGGCGATGCGTTCGTCGACTTCTGCCGCGATGCGGCCGGGCTGCAGGACGCCATCCGTTTCGGTGCCGCCGTTGGCGCGCTGGCCGTGACCCGCAAGGGCGCGTTCGCCGCGATGCCCAGCCTGGCCGATGTCCAGACACTGCTGCAGCAACAACAGGAAACCGCCGCATGACCACCGCCATTCCCGCCCAGCCTGATTTCCGTTCGCCGGAATTCCTGCGCGCGCACATCGCGCAGAGCATGGCGTTCTACCAGCCGCACGAGATCGACCCCAACGGCGGCTTCTTCCACTACTACCTGGACGATGGCACGGTCTACGACGCCAGCCACCGCCACCTGGTGAGCAGCACCCGCTTCGTGTTCAACCACGCCATGGCCTACCGCGAATTCGGCAAGGCGGACGACCTGAAGGCGGTGGAACACGGCATCCGCTACCTGCGTGAGGTGCACCGCAACCCCGTCACCGGCGGCTACGCCTGGACCCTGCGCGACGGCGTGGTCGAAGATGGCACCAACCACTGCTACGGCGTGGCCTTCGTGCTGCTGGCCTACAGCTGCGCGCTGAAGGCCGGCATCGGCGAAGCCCGTGCGTGGATGGATGAAACCTGGGCGTTGCTGGAAACGCGCTTCTGGGAACCCGAATTCGGCCTCTACAAGGACGAAGCGGACGCCGAGTGGAACTTCAGCGACTACCGCGGCCAGAACGCCAACATGCACATGTGCGAGGCGATGCTGGCTGCGTTCGAGGCCAGTGGCGAAGCCCGCTACCGCGACCGTGCGCTGCTGCTGGCCGACCACATGACCCGCCGCCAGGCCGCGCAGGGCGAGGGGCTGGTGTGGGAGCACTACGACCGGCAGTGGCAGATCGACTGGAACTACAACCTCGACAACCCCAAGCACCTGTTCCGCCCGTGGGGTTTCCAGCCCGGCCACCAGACCGAGTGGGCCAAGCTGTTGCTGATCCTCGATCGCCATGTGCAGGCTGACTGGCTGGTGCCGACCGCGCGCCACCTGTTCGATACCGCAGTGGCGCGCAGCTGGGACGAAGCGCGCGGCGGCCTGTACTACGGCTTCGCGCCGGATGGCACGGTGTGCGACGACGACAAGTACTTCTGGGTGCAGGCCGAATCGCTGGCGACCGCCGCGCTGCTGGCCGCGCGTACCGGTGACGCGGTCTACTGGGACTGGTACGACAAGCTCTGGGCGTACGCCTGGCAGCACATGATCGACCACCAGTACGGCGCCTGGTACCGCATCCTGGATGCGGACAACCGCAAGTACAGCAACGAAAAGAGCCCGGCCGGCAAGACCGACTACCACACCATGGGCGCGTGCTACGAAGTGCTCAACGTGGTGCGCTGAACGCAATGACGGGCGCCGGGCGTGGCCCGGCGCAACTGCATGACCGGGGGAGCGCCCGGTCCAACGGCACGGCCGGGCACCGCCCGGCGCTACGGGGTGGGGCATGAAGGTGTGGGTATGGGGCGTTGGACTGGTTCTTCTGCTTGCGCTGCACGCGCCTCCTGCTGCGGCAGCGCCGCTGCAGGCGCAGTGGTCGTTCCGGCTGCTGCCGGGCAACGCGCAGGGGAAGGCGCATCCGGAGGCGGCGCAGTGGCGGCCGGCGTCGGTTCCCGGCGCGGTGCACACCGACCTGCTGGCGGCCAGGCGCATTCCCGATCCGTACGCCGGTGCACCTGAGGCCGGCCTGCAGTGGATCGGCCTGGCCGACTGGGAGTACCAGGCCCGCTTCGACGTTGACGCCGCCACCCGGGCGCGCGCCCACGCTGAATTGGTGTTCGAGGGTCTGGATACGTTTGCCGAGGTCAGCCTCAACGACCAGCCCCTGCTGCGGGCCGACAACAGCCACCGCACCTGGCGCGCGCCGGTGCAGGGGCGGCTGCGAGCCAGTGGCAACGTCCTGCGCGTCGTGTTCCGTTCGCCGATCAGCACCCTGCTGCCCAGCGTGCAGGCGATGCCGCACAAGATCGCCGGCAACTACCCGTCGCCGTATGGGGATGAACCGCGTGAGGCCATGGTCGGCAATTTCGTGCGCAAGCCGGGTTACCACTTCGGGTGGGACTGGGGCCCGCGTTACGTGACGGCCGGCATCTGGCGTCCGGTGCGGCTGGAAAGCTGGAACGCGCAGCGCATTACCGATGTGGCGGTGCAGACCACGGCGCTGGATGCGCAGCGGGCCGCGCTGCTGGTGCAGGTCGAGGTGGAGGCAGCGGCCGCGCGCCAGGCGCGGGTGCAGGTGGACATGCTCGACCCCGATGGACGGGTCGCCGCCACGGTGGAACAGCCGGCCGCGCTGCGTGCCGGCGTGCAGGTGCTGTCGGTACCGGTGCAGCTGGCCCAGCCGCGTCGCTGGTGGCCGGTCGGCCACGGCGAGCAGGCGCGCTATACGGTACGTGCGCGTGTGGATGACGGTAGCCGCGATGCGGCCGAGCGCAGCATCCGCACCGGGCTGCGCACAGTGGAGCTGCGCCGCGAGGACGATGCCAAGGGCGGGCAGGGCTTCGCCTTCGTCATCAACGGGGTGCCGATCTTCGCCAAGGGCGCCAATGTCATTCCGTTCGACATGTTCCCGGCGCGGGTCGATCTGGCACGGATCCGCCGCGAGCTGACCGCCGCGCGCGATGCGAACATGAACATGCTGCGCAACTGGGGCGGCGGCTATTACGAAGACGACGCGTTCTTCGACATCGCCGACGAGCTGGGCCTGCTGGTCTGGCAGGACTTCATGTTCGGTGGCGGCATGCAGCCCGGCTACGATCCGGCGTTCCGCGCCAACGTGGTGGCCGAAGCGCGCGACAACGTGCGCCGCCTGCGCGGCCACCCGAGCGTGGTGCTGTGGTGTGGCAACAACGAGGAAGAAACCGCTTGGAAGGACTGGGGTCACGGTCGCGACCTGAAAGCGGCCGATCCGGCATTCGCCGCGCGTGTGTGGCAGGGCTATGTGGACCTGTTCGGCAACGACCTGCGCAGGGTGGTGGCGGAGGACGGGCTGGGCGTGCCGTACTGGTCCAGCTCGCCTAGCAACGACCTCGATACCGTGGCCAACGACTCCACCCGCGGCGACAAGCACTACTGGCAGGTATGGGGCAATCCGGCGCTGCCGGTGCAGGCCTACCTGCGCGAAACACCGCGCTTCATGTCCGAATACGGGCTGCAGGCGTGGCCGGTGCTGCGCACGCTGGAGGGCATCATCCCGGCGGATGAGCTGCGCGTGGACAGCGACACCGTGCGCGCGCACCAGAAGTTCATGGCGGGCGAGGGCAACCGGCGCCTGCTGCAGTACGTCGAGCGCGAGTTCGGCACGCCGCGTGATTTCCCCGACTTCGTCTACCTGAGCCAGGTGATGCAGGCCGAAGGCATCGCGCTGGCCGCGTTGCATCATCGCGCCTCTCGCCCCTACACGATGGGTTCGCTGTACTGGCAGCTCAATGACGTGTGGCCGGGTGCGTCCTGGTCCAGCATCGATTACGCCGGGCGCTGGAAGGCGCTGCATTTCCATGCGAAGCGGTTCTTTGCGGATCATGCGGTGGCGGCATTGCGTGACGAAGGCGTCACCCGCGTCAGCCTGCTCAATGACCTGCAGCAGCCGCTGAAAGCACAGTGGCGGTTGCGGGTGATGGATGTGGAAGGCCGCCAGCTTTCGCAACAACAGCATGCGGTGACGGTGCCGGCACTGTCGGCGCTGGAGGTCGGGCGTTTCACCGATGCGCAGCTGCTGGGTAAGGCGGCTCCCGCGCGAACCGTCGCGGTGGTGGAACTGCTGGAGGGCAAGCGTGTGCTGTCGCGCCAGGTGGTCTACTTCGCGGCCGCCAAGGACATGCAGCTGCCGAAGGTACAGATCGACAGCCGCTGGACCCAGGATGGCGACGCCATCGTGCTGGAGCTGCGCGCGGCGCAGCTGGCACGCGGCGTGTGGGTGGATTTCGACGGAATGGACGCCACCCTGGACGACAACGCCATCGACCTGGTGCCGGGCGAGCCGGTGCGGATCAAGGTGAAGGCCGATGCCGAACTCGAAACGCTGCGCAACGCGCTGCGGATCCGCTCAGTAGCCGACGCGATGGCGCTTCAGTGACCATCCGGCATCGTGCGGGATGGGCGGCGTGATGGATTTGGGGCTGGGAACCGACCCCACCGAAATCGTTCGTGCGATATTCCGATACTGATCGCGTGGCCTGGATTACAGCGTGATCTGCTGGAAATTTTCCACGCGGTCGTGGCCGTGCGTGGCTTCGCCGGTACGCGGCAGCGGGTAATCGTCCAGGCGGTCCAGCAGACGCGTTTGCAGGCCTGCCTCACGCGCGGCATCCAGCTCTTCGACCACGTCCGACAGGAACACGATCTGCCCGGCCGGCACGCCGATGGCCTTGACGATGTTCCGGTAGCTTTCCGCCTCGCGCTTGCCGCCGATCTCGGTATCGAACCAGCCCGACACCAGCCCGGTCAGGTCGCCGGCCTCGCTGAAGCCAAAGAACTGCTTCTGCGCCGGCACCGAGCCGGACGAGTACACATACAGCGGCTTGCCCTCGGCATGCCAGCCGCTCAGCACTGCCGCCACTTCCGGATAGAAGTGCGCCGTGTACTCGCCGTTGCGGTAGCCATCTTCCCAGATCATGCCCTGCAGCGCCTTCAGCGCCGTGTGCTTGCGATCCTGGTCGATCCAGCCCTGCAGGGTTTCCACGATGAGGCTGTCCTGGCAGGCACCGCCGATCTCCACCGCCACCGCATCCAGCCAGCGACGCACCTCCGGCTGCTGGCCATGCGCGGCGACAAACGCCGGCAACGCCTTGCGCGCATACGGAAACAGCACGTTCTTCACGAACGAAATGCTGCTGGTGGTGCCTTCGATGTCGGTGAGGATGACAGTGGGGTGGGGCATGGATCAGGACGCCTTGGTCGGAACGTAACGGGGGAATTTCTGGGCGATGTCGGTGCCGGTGAAGTGCCCGACCCAGCCATCCGGTTCGGTGAAGAAGCGGATCGCCACGAAGCTGGGCTCATCGCCCATGTCGAACCAGTGCGTGGTGCCATCCGGCACCGCGATCAGGTCGTTCTTCACGCACTCGATCTCATAGACCTTGTCGTCCACGTGCAGCGTGAACAGCCCCGAGCCGGCCACGAAGAAGCGGACCTCGTCTTCCTTGTGGAAGTGCTCGTCCAGGAACTTCTTCCGCAGCTCGGCGCGGTTGGGGTTGTCCGGCGCGATCGAGGCCACGTCCACGCTCTTGAAGCCGTGCTGGGCCACCAGCCGGTCGATGTCGCTGCGGTAGGCGGCGAACACCTCGTCCTGGCTCGCGCCCGGCGAAACCTCATGGGCCGCCTGCCAGCGTTCGAAGGTCACCCCGATCTTCTCCAGCTCGGCGGCAATCAGCGCGCCGTCCTGGGTATCCAGCAGCGGGGATTGGGGTTCATCGTGATCGTAAATGCGCAGTCGGCTCATGGCGGCAGCTTGAACGGCGAGGGGGACCTCAAAGAGTATCAGCGGCCGGCCCTGAATGGGGGCGCGACCTGATGACGCTGGAGCATGTAGCTCAGGGCCCGCGCAGCTTGCGCAGCTCCAGCTCGCAATGCAGCAGGAACTCGAACGCCTCCATGTGCCGACGCGCCTCGGCCATGTCCCGGCCCCAGGCGTACAGCCCATGCCCGTCGATCAGATAGCCCCACATGCAGCCCTCGTCGAGCTTCTGCTCGACCTTGGCGGCCAGCTCGTCCATGTCCTGGGTGTTGGCGAACACCGGCACGTCCACAGCGGTTTCATGGGTGCTGTTGCCGTGGAAGGCCTTCAGCAGCTCATACCCCTCCAACCGGATATGCCCATTGGCCGCATACAGCCGCGAGGCAATGGTCTGCACCGGCGAATGGGTATGCAGCACGCAGCCAATCTCCGGGAACCGGCGATACAGCTGCGTATGCAGCAGCGTCTCGGCAGACGGACGCAGCGGCCGGCCCACGGCCTTGCCGTCGAAGTCGACCACCATGATGTCGTCCTCGATCAGCCGACCCTTGTCCTTGCCGGACACCGTGATCGCCGCATGCTGGTCATCCAGCCGGTGCGAGAAATTGCTGCTGGTCGCCGGCGTCCACCCGGCCTGGGCCAGTTCGCGGATGTTGTCGATCAGCACCTGGGCCAGTTCGCTCAGACGAGCCGTGTCGTAAGGGGTGTCGTTCATGGCGGGCATTTTAACGGCGTCTGGCGTTAAAAGCAGGTTCCCGGGCCGGTCAGGACGTCACGACCAACGGTCGTGACCTACCGCTTTGGCCCTTGGCGCCGTCACCCGTAGCGTGTCGAAGGGTGGGGCGGGTTGGGTTTGCGGGGGTGTGAGCCGCATGGATGCGGCGACCAAGCCCCCATGGATGGGTTTACGGCGTCCCCCGCAAACCCAACCCGACCCGCCCTGAACGACGCTAACGGCAGAGCCGACGCTCTGGCTCTGGCCGTTGCACCGGACGTTCAGCCGCGCAGGCGGCTGTGCTTGTAGCTGTAACCGAAGTAGATGGCGAACCCGATGACCGTCCAGATCCCCATCAGCATCCAGTTGTGCATCGTCATCGCCGACAGCAGGGCCAGGCAGCTCAGCACGCCCAGGCTGCAGATCAGCCAGGCCGCCGGAATGCGGAACGGGCGCGGCAGGTCCGGCTGCGTGCGGCGCAGGATCAGCACGCCCGCGCAGACCGCCGCGAACGCGATCAGCGTCCCCATTGACGTCAGCTCGCCCAGCACGTCCAGCGGGAACAGCGCCGCCAGCAGCGCAATGCCGATGCCCGTGATCACCGTATTGATGTGCGGCGTGCGGTACTTCGGGTGGATCGTCGTGAACACCTTCGGCAACAGACCGTCGTTGGCCATGATCATGAAGATGCGCGGCTGCGCGATCACCATCACCAGCACCACCGACGACAGCCCGATCAACGCACCGATCTCCACCACCACCCGCAACCAGCCCAGCGTCGGGTGCGCCGCCACCGCCGTCACCACCGGCTCGTCCGTGCCCAGCAGCGTGTACGGCACCAGCCCGGTCATCACCGCCGCCATCGCGATGTACAGGATCGTGCAGATCACCAGCGACAGCAGCATGCCGATCGGCATGTCGCGCTGCGGCCGGTGCGATTCCTGCGCCGCCACCGACACCGCCTCGAAGCCGATGTAGGCGAAGAACACCATCGCCGCACCGCGCAGCACGCCCTCGAAGCCGAACTTGCCCGGGCCCTCATTGGCCGGAATGAACGGCGTCCAGTTGGCCGGGTCCACGTACTTCCAGCCGACCACGATCACCAGAATGATCAGGCCCGTTTTCAGCACCACCATCGCCATGTTCATCGCCGACGACTTGCTGATGCCCACATAGCACAGCCACGTCAGCAGCAGCACCAGGATCGCCGCCGGCAGGTTCGCGATCGCCCCCGTGGGGCGCAGCTGCCCATCCAGCGGCGCACTGACCAGCGCCGATGGCAGGTAGATGTCGAAATGACTCAGCAGGCTCAGGAAGTAACCGGTCCAGCTGACCGCCACCGCCGACGCCGACACCCCGTATTCCAGCACCAGCATCCAGCCGATGAACCACGCCGCCAGCTCGCCGAAGGTCGCATAGGTATAGGTATAGGCGCTGCCGGAGACCGGCACCATCGACGCGAACTCCGCATACGCCATCGCGCAGAACGCACAGCAGATCGCCGCCAGCACGAAGCTCAGCATGATCGCCGGGCCCGCATGGTTGGCCGCCGCCTGCCCGGTGATGACGAAAATGCCGCCGCCGATCACCGCGCCGATGCCCAGCGCGGTCAGGCCCCAGGGGCCCAGGGTGCGCTTCAGGCTCAGCCCGTTCGCATCTTCATGAGCGGCGTGCGGGTGCTTGGTGGCCCACAGTTGCTTCAGCATGGGATCACGACACCTTGTTGAGCTTGCTGTGGCGGATGCCGTAGCCGAAGTAGATCAGCAGGCCCAGCACCGTCCAGCCCACGAACAGGTGCCAATGCACCACGAACGCCTGCCAGAACAGGAACAGGCACGACAGCGCGCCCACCGGGCAGATCACCCACACCAGCGGCACCCGGAACGGCCGGGTCAGTTCCGGGCGCGTGTAGCGCAGCACCAGCACGCCGATGCAGACCGTGGCGAAGGCGAGCAGGGTGCCCATCGAGACCAGCTCGCCCAGTACGTTCAGCGGCATCAGGCCCGCCAGCCCAGCAGCCAGCACGCCCACCACGATCGTGGCCCAGTACGGGGTACGGAAGCGCGGGTGGACCTTGCCGAATAGCTTCGGAATCAGGCCATCGCGCGAGATGGTGTAGGCGATGCGGGTCTGGCCCATCATCATCACCAGCACCACCGAGGACAGGCCGGCGATGGCGCCGATCTCCACGGCGGTCTTCAGCCAGGACAGGCTGGCATACGGCTCCAGCGCGGTCGCCACCGGCTTGTCGGTGCCCAGCAGGTGGTACGGCATCATGCCGGTCAGCACCGCGCACACGATGATGTAGACGATGGTGCAGACCGCCAGCGAGCCAAGCAGGCCGATCGGCATGTTGCGCTGTGGGTCCTTGGTTTCACCGGCCGCGGTGGAAACCGCATCGAAGCCGATGTAGGCGAAGAACACGATGGTGGCCGCACGGAACACGCCGCTCCAGCCGAACTCGCCCGGCACGCCGGTGTTTTCCGGAATGAACGGGGTCCAGTTGGCCATGTCGATGTGCTGCGCGCCAAAGCCGATGAACAGGCAGATCACCGTGACCTTGATCGCGACGATGATCGCGTTGACGAACGCCGACTGGGTCACGCCCACGTACAGCAGGCCCGACACCGCCGCCACGATCAGCACCGCCGGCAGGTTGAACAGCTTGCCGGAGGAGATGAAATCCTGCCCGGTCCAGCTGATCGGCGCCGCGCTGAGCGCGTCCGGGAATGGCATGTGCAGCGTGGTGGTGATGAAGCTGATGAGGTACGCCGACCAGCCCACCGCCACCGAGGCCGAAGCGAACAGGTATTCCAGCACCAGGCACCAGCCGATGAACCAGGCCATGCCTTCGCCCAGGGTGGCGTAGGAGTAGGAGTAAGCGCTGCCCGAGACCGGCATCATCGCCGCGAACTCGGCGTAGCACAGGCCCGCGAGGGCGCAGGCGAAGCCGGCGATCACGAACGACAGCATCACCGCCGGGCCGGCGTGATTGGCGGCCGCCTGGCCGGTCAGCACGAAGATACCCGCACCGATCACGGCGCCAATACCCAGCATGATGAGATGTTTCGCCGTGAGGGTCCTTTTCAGCGAGGCTTCGCCGTCCAGGCTGCCTTCAATCGGTTCGCCGGCATCGACGTGCCCGGCCGGCTCGACCGGTTTGACCCTCAACAGAGACTTCAGCATGCAGTGCTTCCCAGGTGGACGTTGGTGCGGGGCGGGCCCCGCGAAATAAAAAGGTAAGTGGGCGATACGTTGCCGCGCACTTGAGTGGTGACCGGCCGCCCCAAAGGAACGGCCCGCTGTACCTTAGCCAAAGCTGAAGCCTGCGCACAAGCGCAAATGCAGCATGCCGGGCGATAATCTGCCAAATCCGCCTGATTGCCCGGTCGCCATGTCGTCAAACCCTGAATCCGTTGTAGCACTTGACGCCGCCCTGCGCGGCCAACTGGCCGATTACGCCCGCCGGCACCCGGAACACGCCGCCTTGGCTGACGAATTCAGCACATTGCTGGACGACCCGGAAAACCCTTTCCTGCGTGACCGGCTGGCCGGCCATTTCACCGGCAGCGCCTGGCTGGTCAGCGCCGATGGGGCGCGGGTGCTGCTGACCCATCACCGGAAGTTGAACCGCTGGCTCCAGTTGGGCGGGCATGCCGATGGCGTGCGCGACCTGGCCAGGGTGGCGCTGACCGAGGCCGAGGAGGAATCCGGCCTGGCCGGGCTGGTGCTGGAGGACGGGGCGGTGCTGTTCGACATCGATAAGCACTGGATTCCGGAACGGCATGACGTGCCCGGCCACTGGCACTACGACGCCCGCTACGTGGTGCGGGCGGTGGGGAGTGAGGTTTTCGCGATCAGCGAGGAGTCGCTGGCGCTGGCCTGGCGCGACGTCGCCGACGTGGCCGATGCCGCGATCGAGACGCCGGACGGGGATGATTCGCTGCCGCGGATGGCCAAGCGCTGGCTCGCACGGTGACCCGGTAGGGTCGCATCCCGATCGACCGCCGACCGTGTTCGAACGTCCGGTTGTGGCATGACCGTTGGCGGAAAAAACGCGTTTCGTTCGGAGGTGATGCCTTCGTCGCGCCGATCACCGTTATCGGCGGTCGATAGGGATGCGACCCTACCAATGCGTCATCGCACGAACCGTCGTTCCGTCCCGTTCGCGTCATCGCACGAATCATCGTTGCGCCGCCTTTGGGTAATCGCACGAAATCCATCGGCACGCATCGGTAGGGGCGCATCCCGATCGACCGCCGACCGTGGTGCAACGTTCGGTTGTGGCATGACCGTTGGCGGAAACAACGCGTTTCGTTCGGAGGTGATGCCTTCGTCGCGCCGATCACCGTTATCGGCGGTCGATAGGGATGCGACCCTACCAATGCGTCATCGCACGAACCGTCGTTCCGTCCCGTTCGCGTCATCGCACGAATCATCTTGCGCCGCCTTTGGGTAATCGCACGAAATCCATCGGCACGCATCGGTAGGGGCGCATCCCGATCGACCGCCGACCGTGGTGCAACGTTCGGTTGTGGCATGACCGTTGGCGGAAACAACGCGTTTCGTTCGGAGGTCATGCCTTCGTCGCGCCGATCACCGTTATCGGCGGTCGATAGGGATGCGACCCTACCAATGAGTCGCCGAACGTGATCGACCAGCACGCAATGCACCGGTAGAGTCGCATCCCAATCGACTGCCTACGGTGTTTCAGCGTTCGGTTGCGGCATGACCGTTGGCGAAGAAATGCGCGTGCAACCGCACCGATTGCGTCATGCAGTAGACACAGCCTACTGAAACTCCAATATCCTTCGGAACAAGCAATTTCCCATCGCGTTCGATATCGCGCATGGTTTGCTCAGGAGCCTGAAATCTCCTTAGAACGAACGCAATGTGGAAGTCATTTGTCGGGAGGGTGGTGGAATAAAACACCCTCGCGGGAATACGCCATGCCGATGTTCTAAACGGTTTCAGCCTCCCGACTCCCTCGCCATTCCGGCGAGGGAGACTTCCTCGGAGGTGGCAAATGCGTCGCTCGAACTCGGACTTACCCTTAAACGAACAACCCAAAACCGGCATCGGCCTGCACGCGCCGGAACATCTGCGGATCGGCTCGTTCAAGCATCCCGGTGGTCATCGGCTGCCAGACGGCGGGCGCATTCCGTGCGTGGTGCTGCGCGGCATGTGGCTGGACCGCTTTGAACTGCCCGTAGGCGGGCGGGTGATGGTGCAGGTGGAACCGAAGCGGATCACGCTGACGCTGGATGAAACGCCCATCCCGGTGCCGTACCGCTACCAGGACCACGTGCCCAAGCGCGCGCGATAAGTCCCCGCCCTGGTAGGGTCGCATCCCGATCGACCACCGGCCGTGTTTCCACGTTCGGTAGGGCATGACCATTTGGCGAAGAAGCGCGTTTCGTCCAGAGGTCATGCCGCCATCGCGCCGATCACCGTTATCGGCAGTCGATTGGGATGCGACCCTACCGCGGAGCGAAACGTGCGCGTTGATGCGCACGTCCGCGGCCGGCAGTGCGATCAATACAGAACGCGCGTACGCAGCGTGCCCGGAATCGCCGCCAGCTCTTCGCGCACGGCCGCGGCCTGTGCTTCGCTGGCGGTGATGTCGATCACCACGTAGCCGACCTTCGGGTCGGTGCGCAGGAACTGGCCATCGATGTTGACATTGTGGCGCGAGAAGATCTCGTTGACCTTCGACAGCACGCCCGGCACGTTCTGGTGGATGTGCAGCAGGCGCAGGCTGTCTTCGTGCTCGGGCAGGGTCACTTCGGGGAAGTTGACCGCCGACAGGGTGCTGCCGTTGTCGCTGTAACGCACCAGCTTGGCCGCCACTTCCACGCCGATGTTGTCCTGCGCTTCCAGGGTGCTGCCGCCCACGTGCGGGGTGAGGATGACGTTGTCGTGCGCGGTCAGTGGCGACACGAAGGCATCGCCGTTGCCCTTGGGCTCCACCGGGAACACGTCCAGCGCCGCGCCACCGATGTGGCCCGAGCGCAGCGCCGCATCCAGCGCATCGATGTCGACCACGGTGCCGCGTGCGGCATTGATCAGGTGCGCGCCCGGGCGCATGCGGGCCAGCTGCGGCGCGCCGATCAGCCACTGGGTGGCCGGCGTTTCGGGCACGTGCACGGTGACGATATCGGCGCGGGCGAGCAGGTCGTCCAGGTCGATGGCAGCGCGGGCGTTGCCCAGCGACAGCTTGGTTTCGATGTCGTGGAAGATCACCTGCATGCCCATGGCTTCGGCCATCACGCCGACCTGGGTGCCGATATGGCCATAGCCGATGATGCCCAGGGTCTTGCCGCGCACTTCATGGCTGCCGGCGGCCGATTTGGACCAGCCGCCACGATGGCATTCGGCGTTCTTCTGCGGAATGCCACGGGTCAGCATGATCGCTTCGGCGATCACCAGCTCGGCCACGCTGCGGGTGTTGGAGTAGGGCGCATTGAACACCGGTATGCCGGCCAGCTCGGCCGCTTCCAGGTCCACCTGGTTGGTGCCGATGCAGAAGCAGCCCACCGCCATCAGGCGCTTGGCATGGGCCAGCACGTCGGCGCTGAGCTGGGTGCGCGAGCGGATGCCGACGATGTGCGCTTCGGCGATGCGCGCCTTCAGTTCGTCTTCGGGCAGGGCCTTGCTGTGCAGTTCTATCTGCGAATAGCCGGCCGCACTGAACACGTCGATGGCCGTCTGGCTCACCCCCTCCAGCAACAGCACGCGGATATCCTGCTTCGGGAATGAGGTCTTCTTCGGCGACATGGGCAAGCGGCAGCATGTTGGGCGGGAGCTGCCCACTATGCCAGATCGGGGCGGGGATGGTGCGGTGCGCCATGGGGCGGTTTGACGGTTTCAGATGCGACCAATTGTTGGCGAGGTCGCACGACTAACAGTCGTGCGCTACCCTTTGGGATTGCCTTGGCCCCTCCGTTCATATGACTGATCCGCGCCTTGATTTGCTGTTGCAGGACTGCCCCGGGCTGCGGCTCACCACCGAGCCGGCCGAGCTGGAGCATTACGGGCGCGATTGGACGCGGCGCTGGACGCCGGCGCCGCTGGCCATTGCGCTGCCGGGCAACGTGGACGAGGTGCAGGCCATCCTGCGCTGGGCCAGTGCCCAGGGCGTGGCGGTGGTGCCCTCCGGGGGCCGCACCGGCCTGAGCGGCGGCGCGGTCGCGGCCAACGGCGAGCTGGTGCTCAGCCTGGAGCGGATGAACAAGGCGCTGGCCTTCGATGCGGTGGACCGTACGCTGACCGTGCAGGCCGGCATGGCGCTGGAAGCCGTCCACAACGCAGCGCTCGAACACGGCCTGATCTATCCGGTCGACTTCGCCGCACGCGGCTCGTGCTCGATCGGCGGCAATATCGCCACCAATGCCGGTGGCATCCGGGTGATCCGCTACGGCAACACCCGCGAGTGGATTGCCGGCCTGAAGGTGGTCACCGCCAACGGTGAACTGCTCGAACTGAACAAGGGGCTGATCAAGAATTCCAGCGGTTACGATTTCCGCCAGCTGCTGATCGCCTCCGAGGGCACGCTGGGCGTGATCGTGGAAGCCACGCTCAAGCTCACCGATCCGCCGCCGGCGAGCAACGTGATGCTGCTGGCGTTGCCGTCGTTCGAGGTGCTGATGCAGGTGTTTGCCGCGTTCCGCGAGCGCATGCAGCTGCAGGCCTTCGAATTCTTCACCGACCGGGCCTTGGAGCACGTGCTGGCGCATGGCGCGCAGGCGCCGTTCGCCGAGGTGCATCCGTTCTACGTGGTGACCGAGTTCGCCGCGGGCGATGAGGTGCAGGAGGCTGCGGCGATGGCCGCGTTCGAGGCCTGCATGGAGCAGGGCTGGGTCAGCGACGGCGTGGTCAGCCAGAGCGACGCGCAGGCCGCGCAGCTGTGGCGTTTGCGCGAAGGCATCACCGAGGCGGTGGCGCGCTACAAGCCGTACAAGAACGATGTGTCGGTGCGGATTTCGGCGATGCCGGCGTTCATGGCGCGCACCCAGGCGCTGATCGGGCAGGCCTACCCGCACTTCGACGTGGTCTGGTTCGGCCATATCGGCGACGGCAACCTGCACATCAACGTGCTCAAGCCCGATGCCACCGACGATGCGCAGTTCCTGCAGCAGTGCGAGCACGTGACCAAGCTGCTGGCGCAGGTGCTGAAAGACTTCGATGGCAGCATTTCGGCCGAACATGGCATCGGCCTGGTCAAGAAGGGCTACCTGGACAGCACCCGCGGCGAGGCGGAAATCGCGCTGATGCAGGCGGTCAAACGAGCGTTTGATCCCCAAGGGTTGCTGAATCCGGGCAAGGTATTCGACCTGTAGCAGGCGACAGAATTTCACGCAGCCGATACGCTTTCCCTCTTCCTGTCCTCAACGAACCCAAGATGAAGCGATCGATCCTGCTGTTTGCCGTGCTCGCCCTGCCGCTTTCGGCATTCGCCTCCAGCTTCGCCGGCTCCTCGGCGGGTTCGGCGTCCGGTGCCTCCTCGGCCGGTTCGTCCAGCTCGGACGATGACAAGGTGGTGGTGGACGCCCGCGAAGACGCAGCGGCGTTCGTGGCCACCGACGGCGCCATCCGTGGCGCCCGCCTGGAAGCGGCGCTCCTGCACCTGCGCGAAACCGGTGCCGCCCAGCGCGACGCCAGCGACATGCAGCTGGCCCAGGCCCTGCTGGCCCGCTGATGCAACTGCGCCGCAGGGCCCTGCGCCGATGCGCGGCGGCCCTGGCGGCGTTGCTGGCCGCCCCGGCCGCCCATGCCGCCCTGCAGCTTCAGCTGCAGGCGGACGGACTCGATCCTGGTCAGCGGGCGAACGCCGAGCAGGTGCTGCAGCAGGCGCCTGCGTTGCTGCCTGCGTCATGGCAGGCGCGCTTCGTCGCCCCGGTGACCCTTTCCTGGTCGGACCAGCTTCCCGACACGGTGCATGGCCGCACCCGCAGGAATGCGATCACCCTGCGGCGCAGCCTGCTGGACGAGGTACAACCCGGCCAACCCCTGCCACGCGCGGTGCAGGCGGCGCTGATCCATGAATTGACCCACGTGCTGGACCGCGCCGTTGATGGCCGCTGGTCGTACAGCGCCCGCTGGCGTGACCTGGCCGGCTGGCAGCAGCACCCGTGGCGTTGGGGGCGTGGTGACAACGCGTTCACCGAACGCAGTCCCGACCCGTACGAGCGCTACAGCCCGGCCGAATACCTGGCGGTGAATGCCGAGCATTACCTGCTCGACACCGGGTTCGCGTGTCGCCGCCCGGCGCTGGCGGCGTGGTTTGCAGATCACCTTGGACCCGGGCCGCAGGCCACATGCGACCCGCGCGTGGCGCTGGTGCAGGCGGGTGATGTCACCGGCGAAGCCTCGTTGCTGGAGCTGGATCCGCAGCGGGTATATGCGGTGGACTACCTGCTGGCCGAGGGCAACGACCAGCTGATGAGCCGCTGGGGCCACAGCATGCTGCGGCTGGTGATCTGCGCGCCGGGACGTCCGCGCGGCCCGGCGTGCCGGCTGGATCTGGCCCATCACCGGGTGCTGTCGTTCCGCGCGTTCGTCGGCGATGTGCAGATTTCCAGCTGGCGCGGGCTGACCGGCGCGTATCCGTCGCGGCTGTTCGTGCTGCCGCTCAACCAGGTGATCAACGAGTACACCCAGCTGGAGCTGCGCGGGCTGAAGTCGGTACCGCTGGCGCTTGATGAAAGCGACATCGCGGGTCTGCTGGAACGCGCAGGCCAGGTGCACTGGAGCTATGACGGGCGGTATCGTTTTGTCAGCAACAACTGCGCGGTGGAAACCGGCAAGCTGCTGCAGGAAGGCGTGCCACGCTGGGCCGATCCCGGCCTGAACCGGCTCAGCCCCGGTGGCCTGCTGCGTCGGCTGGAGCGGCAGGGCCGTGCGGATGGCGCGGTGTTGGAGGACAGGCGCGAAGCGATGCGCATGGGCTACTACTTCCCGTCGGCGCAGGCGCATTACCAGCAGTTGTTCGATGCGGCGCGTTCGGAACTGGCATTGCCGACGGCGAAAGTGACCGCGTGGTTGGCATTGCCGGCGGCGCAGCGTGCGCACTGGGCGGACCGTGGCGGATTGCGTGCCACTTCGGCATTGTTGTTGCTGGAGCAGGCGGCGCGGTACCGCGAAGAACTGCGTGCGCGCGATGGGTTGAAGCGGGCGCTGGGCGGTTCGGATACGGACGATGATGCAGCGCATGCGGCGTTGCTCGCGCTGCTGGACGATGCCGGGCAGCTGGTGAATCCGGCCGGGTTGGTGGGCGGTGACGGCTATGGCTTGCCGAGCCCGGAGGAGCGCATCATTGCGGCCGAGGCTGCAAAACAGATCAGCGCACGCGGCGTTCCGGCATGGACGGCGTTGCAGGCGCAGATGCGCGCGCGATTGCCTGCGGCGCAGCAGCAGGAGCTGGCCACGATCGACGACACGCTGGCCCGGCTGGGAAGCCGTATGCGCCAGCTGGCGCGCGAACAGGCGTAAAGCGGCCGCGTTTCACCTCCGCTCACACCCGCAGGGCTACGATCCCTGGTTGAACCAGAACATCGGCAAGGAGTCGAACATGCGCGCATCTCCCCTCATTCTCAGCCTGGCCATCGCCACCGGCCTGGCCGCCTGCCAGCCGGCGCAGCAGGCCGACAGCGCGGTACCCGATCCCGTCGCGGCCGGCAATGAAACCCCGCCGCCGGCGGCCGCACCGACTTCCGATGAACGCGTGTACGCCTTCCAGTGCGGCGATCTGCCGGTGCAGGCCACCTATCGCGGCCAGGATTCGGCCACGGTGGTCGTCGGCGGGCGTACTTTCGTGATGGCCGCGGACACCGCCGCCTCCGGCGCGAAGTTCAGCGACGGGCAGGGCAACGTGTTCTGGACCAAGGGCACCACCGAAGGCACGCTGACCCTCAAGGGCGAGCCGGACCGCAGCTGCTCCGGATCGGGCGAGGAGGGCGAGATCGCTGCCGCCGCCCAGAGCGCAGCAGCGCCGCCTGAGTTCCGTGCCACCGGCAACGAGCCGGGCTGGCTGGCGCAGGTCAGCGCAGGCGAAAACCCGGTGCTGCGCGTGGAGACCGGTTACGGCGAGCAGAAATTCGAAGTGGTCGCGCCGACCCAGGGCAAGGATGGCTGGTCGGGCAAGGCCGCCGATGGCACCGACATCAAGGTCAGCTTCCAGCGCACGGTCTGCCATGACGACATGAGCGGGCAGGCATTCGGCGCTACCGTGATGCTCACGGTGGGCGCCCGCCAGTACCACGGCTGTGGCGATTTCGCCGGGGCGCCGGCCCTCGCCGAGCGCCCCTGATTCAGCGCGCTACCTCAGTCAGCGCGGCCGGCGAATTCACCGGTCGCGGTATTGACCAGCACGCGCTCGCCGTTGGAGATGTACTCCGGCACCATGATTTCAATGCCGGTGTTGAGCTTGGCCGGCTTCGGGCGCTTGGTCGCGGTGCCGCCCTTCAGTTCCGGCGGGGTCTCGACCACTTCCAGTACCACGCTGCTCGGCAGCTGCACGGCCACCGGCTGGTCATCGATGACCTGCACGTAGATGCCGGTCAGGCCATCGGTGATGTACCCGGCGTCATCGCCGATGACATCGGCATCGAGGGTGTACGGGGTGTAATCCTCATCGTCCATGAACACGAACGCATCGCCGTCCTTGTACGAATAGGTGGACTGGCGGCGCAGCAGTTCGACTTCCGGCAGGTTGTCGTCGGCGTCGAAGCTGGCGTCCAGCTTGTTGCCCCCGGGCACGCTGTACATGATGAAACGGAAGCGGACGTTGCCGCCGCGCCCCTGCGGCGAGCTGCGCTCGATGTCGCGGATCTGGTACACGCCGTTGTTGTATTCGACGACGTTGCCTTTCTTGATGTCGTTGGCTTTCATGTAATGAAGGTCGGTTCGTGGGAGGTAGTGGTGCTTGCTTACTTGGGTGCCAGGCGCACCGCACCGTCGAGGCGGATGGTCTCGCCGTTGAGGTAGGTGTTGGTCAGGATGTGGCCGACCAGGCCGGCGAAATCTTCCGGCTTGCCCAGGCGCGGCGGGAACGGGATGGAGGCGGCCAGCGATTCCTGCACGGCCGGCGGCATGCCATCGACCATCGGGGTCCAGAAAATGCCCGGGGCGATGGTCATCACGCGGATGCCGAAGCGCGACAGCTCGCGCGCCATCGGCAGGGTCATGCCGACCACGCCACCCTTCGAGGCGGCATAGGCGGCCTGGCCGATCTGGCCTTCGTAGGCGGCCACGCTGGCGGTGTTGATGATCACGCCGCGCTCGCCATCGTCACCGGCGGCGTTGTGCTGCATGCGGTTGGCCGCGGCCTTGGCCACGTTGAAGCTGCCCACCAGGTTGACCATGACGGTGTTCTGGAAGGTGGCCAGCGGCATCGGCGCTTCCTTGCCGAGCACGCGGCCCGCGCCGAGGATGCCGGCGCAGCTGACCACGACGTTCAGGCCGCCCAGGAAGTCGTGCGCGGCGTCGATCTGCGCGGCCACGGCGGTTTCGTCGCTGACATTGGTGCTGAAGTAGCGGGCGTTGGCAGCGCCCAGCTCGGCAACGGCGGCGGCGCCCTTGTCGTCATTGAGGTCGAACAGGGCCACCTTGGCGCCATGGGCGACGAGGTGCTGGGCCACCGAAAGGCCGAGGCCGGAAACACCGCCGGTGACGACGGCGCGGACGGAAGACAGCTGCATTGCACGATCCCGCAGGTTCAAGAGCCGCCGATTCTAGCGGATGCCGGCCCGTTCGCCGTTGTGCAGCGCAGACGGGCGCTCAGCGGCGCGGCGGCAGGCGGCGGGCGAATTCGTCCGGGGACAGTCCGGGCGCGAACAGGAAGCCCTGGCCGACGGTGACCCCCATGCCGTGCAGGAAGCGGCGCTGCTCCTCTGATTCGATGCCTTCGGCGACCAGCCCCAGTCCCAGGCTGCGGGCGATGCCGCAAACGGCCTCGCACACCGCCACGTCCGAGCGGTTGCCGGGCACGCCCTCGACGAACATCTGGCTGAGCTTGAGCCCGTGGATGGGCAGCCGGCGCAGGTAGTTGAGCGCGCTGTAGCCTTCGCCGAAATCGTCGATGGTCAGCAGCACCCCCATCTCGCGCAGCCGCGCGAAGGTCTGCAGGGTGTCGGGCGCGTCCTCGATCAATACCCGCTCGGTGAATTCCAGCTCCAGCGCGCTGCCCGGCAGGCCGTACTGGTCCAGCGCCTGGCGCACGTTGCGGGCCAGGTCCTCGCCGACGAACTGGCGGTAGGAGACGTTCACCGCCACCCGCACGATGCCCAGGCCGTCGTCCTGCCACTGGCGTACCTGGCGGCAGGCCTCGTTGAGCACCCACAGCCCGATCCGCACGATGTCGCCGGTGCTTTCGGCGTGGCCGATGAAGATGTCCGGGCGCAGTTCGCCCAACTGCGAGTTGCGCCAGCGGATCAGCGCCTCGGCGGCCACCAGCTGGCCGGTATGCAGGTTCACCTGCGGCTGGTAGACCAGGTGGAACTCGTCATCGTCCAGCGCGCGGTGCAGGCGGCTCTCGATCTGCAGGCGGTCGTGCTGGCGCTGCGCCAGCTCCGGGGAAAACACCTGCCAGCCGTTGCGGGTGCGCCGCTTGCAGTCATACATGGCGATGTCCGCGTTCTGGATCAGCTGCTGCGGGCGCAGCCCGTCCTGTGGCGCGCGGGCGATGCCGATGCTGGTGGTGACCGAGAACTCGTCGCTGCCGAACCGGAACGGGGTGGAGAAGGCGCGGGTGATCGCCTCGGCCAGGCGCTCGGGCTGGTCGGGCTGGTCGCGGGTATCGCACACCACCAGGAATTCGTCGCCGCCAAACCGCGCCACCAGCCCTTCGGTGCCGATTGCGGTGGAAATGCGCCGGGTGGCATCGATCAGCAGTTCATCACCGGCGTTGTGGCCGAGCAGGTCGTTGACGGTCTTGAAGCGGTCCAGGTCGATGTACAGCACGCCCACCTTGCAGTGGGTGGGGCTGCCCATGCGGGCGGCCAGGTCGGTGAGCACCGCATCGCGGTTCATGATGCCGGTGAGCGGGTCGGTCCGGGCCTGGATGCGCAGGGTTTCCTCGGCATGCTTGCGCGAGGTGATGTCCTGCACGGTGCCGGCGATGCGCGCGGCATTGACGTCGCCGGCCTCGGCCTCGCCGATCATGCGCACCCAGAACGAATGCCCGTCGCTGCGCTGGCCCTGCAGCTCCAGCTCGAAAGGTACCTGGCGGTCGATCACGTCCAGCAGCGCCTGCTGCAGCTGCGAGCGGTCGTCCAGGCGCAGGCAGTCCATCAGGTGCGCCATGTCCTGCAGCGGCAGCTCCTGGCCAAGAATGCGCGCGGCTTCATCGGTGAGGTACAGGCGCTGCAGGCCGCGGTCCCATTCCCAGCCGCCGATGTGGGCCAGCGACTGGGCGCGGTCGAACAGGGTGTTGTTGCGCTTGAGTTCGGTGATGTCGCTGAACAGCCCGAACACGTGATCGGGGCAGTCGCGTCCATTGCCGTACACCGGCACGTTGGTGGTGGAAATCCAGATCATCCGCCCGCGTGGGCGGTGGTACAGGCCGACAATGGTGCTGCGGACAATGCGCCCGCGCAGCAGTGCTTCTGCTGCCGGCCACTGGTCGCGGGTCAGCGGATGGCCGTGCTCGTCCACGCTGATCCAGTCGTCCGGGCTCAGCATGGCGGCCAGGCTGCCGCCATTGCCCTGCGTGCCCAGGATGCGGTGCGCGGCCGGGTTGGCCGAGATCACGCGCAGGTCGCGGTCGAACAGGATCACCCCCTTGTCGATGGATTCCATCAGCAGCCGGTAGCGCGATTCGGCCTGCCAGCGGCTGCTCAGGTCGCGCGCCACCGCCACGATGCAGTGCTCGCCCTGGTGCTCGAAGCCGGCCGAATGCACTTCCACCGGGAAGCGGCTGCCGTCACCGCGCATGTTGGTGACTTCGATGACGTAGGTTTCGCCCCGGCGCAAGGCTTCCCAGACCGGATCAAGGTGATCGCTGGGCAGGTCCGGATTCAGCAGCTCGATCGGCTGGCCGATGATGTCTTCGCGGGCCCGGCCATAGGCGCGGATGCCGGCCTTGTTGAGATCCAGCACCACGCCGGATTCGCTGAGGATGCTGACCGGATCAGGCACCGCATCAAACAGTGCCGCGTAGCGGCGCAGCGCCAGCTGGCGGTCGTCCATCGCTTCCTGCAGCGCCTGCTGCACATCGCGCAGCAGGGCATGCAGGTCGTCGCCGGGCGGCTGCGCCAGCGCCTCTTCCAGGGCCGCCAGCGCGTCGACGTGCCCGGTGAGGTGATCACCGACCGCTGCATCCGTGCGCGGGCGGCGTCGGCTCATGTCGCGGCCAGGGCCCTGCCGGCCTTGCTGCCGGTTTCGCGGCCGAGCCGCGCGGCCAGCCAGCGGCCGGTGGCGGCCAGCGCCGGCAGATCGATGCCGGTGCGCATGCCGATGCCATGCAGCAGGTACACCACGTCTTCGCTGGCCACGTTGCCGCTGGCACCCTTGGCATAAGGGCAGCCGCCGGCACCGGACACGGCCGAATCGACCACGCGCACGCCTTCCTCCAGGCATGCATCGATGTTGGCCAGCGCCTGGCCGTAGGTATCGTGGAAATGCACGGCCAGGGCCGGCATCGGCACTTCGCTGGCCACCGCGCGCAGCATGGCGCGGGCCTTGCGCGGCGTGCCGACGCCAATGGTGTCGCCCAGCGAAATTTCGTAACAGCCCATGTCGTGCAGCGCGCGTGCAACGCGCACCACTTCGCTGACGGCGACCTCGCCCTGGTAAGGGCAGCCGAGCACGGTGGACACGTAGCCGCGCACGTTCACTCCGTCGACGCGGGCGCGCTCGAGGATCGGTGCGAAGCGCGCCAGCGATTCGTCGATGCCGGCATTGGTGTTGGTGCGGTTGAAGGTTTCCGAGGCGGCGGTGAACACCGCCACTTCCTCCACGCCCACCGCGCGGGCACGGTCGTAGCCCTGCTCGTTGGGCACCAGCACCGGGTAGGCGATACCCGGGCGGCGTTCGATGCCGGCATAGACCTCGGCGGCGTCGGCCAGCTGCGGTACCCAGCGCGGGCTGACGAAACTGGTGGCTTCGATGGTGCGCAGGCCGGTCAGCGAGAGCTGGCGGATCAGCTCGATCTTGTCGGCGGTGGCCACCGGCTGGGCTTCGTTCTGCAGTCCGTCGCGCGGACCGACTTCGACGATGCGTACGAAATCATCCATGCCGATGCTCCCCATGGGAGGGAAGACGCACAGCCTGCAGTGGACGGGTGGGGAATGGAGTCACGAACGTTCCTGGCGAAGTGGAGCGACCCAGGTTTCCCTGTGGGCCATGAAAGGGGGATACGCGGGATGGGCGGCAAAGCGGCCAGCCCGCGGGTGCGTGGGCCCGGGGCCCTTCAGTCCTGGGTAACCCAATGGGGCGCGCGCTTGTCCAGGAAAGCGCCGAGACCCTCCTGGCCTTCCTCGGACACCCGCAGGCGGGCGATCAGGGCGGCATTGTCGCGGTCGGTTGCGTCGCGGTCGCGCCCAAGGCTGACCCGGCGCACCAGTTCCTTGGCCGACGACGAGGCGATCGGGCCGGCCTTGTCGAGCAGGCCCAGCTGGCGTTGAACCGCTTCGTCGATCCGTTCAGGTTCGATCAGCTGGTGGACCAGGCCGATGCGCAGGGCGGTGTCGGCGTCGAAATGCTCGCCGGTGGCGAACCAGCGCCGCGCCTGGCGCGGGCCGATCGCATCGATCACATAAGGCGAGATCACCGCCGGCAGCAGGCCCAGCCGGCTTTCGGTCAGGCCGAAGCGGGCGGTGGTGCTGGCAATGGCGATATCGCAGCAGGCCACCAGGCCGACCCCGCCGCCGAACGCCGCCCCGTGCACGCGGGCGATGGTCGGCTTGGGCAGCTCATCCAGGGTGCGCATCAGCCGGGCCAGCGCCAGCGAATCCTGCCGGTTGTCCTCCTCGCTGGCCGCAGCCATGCCGCGCATCCACTGCATGTCCGCGCCGGCCGAGAAAGAAGCCCCGGTGGCGGCCAGCACCACCGCGCGGACCTGCGCGTCGCGGCCGGCCGCTTCCAGCGCGGCGGTGAGCTGCGCGATCAGCCCGGCGTCGAAGGCGTTGTGCAGGGTAGGGCGGTTCAGCCACAGGGTCAGCACGGCCGCGCTGCGTTCAATTCGTAAAGCGTCACTCATCGGGGGCCTGCGCCTGCTCCATACATGTATGGATCATAGCGGCCCATGCGGCCCGGGCCATGACGCGGCGCGGCGATGCTAGAATTGATAACCATTCTTATCGACCGAAGGCGACCTGTGACGTTGTCCGATCTGCCGCTGCACGGCTCCGCTCTGGTGGAATCGGTGCGCGACCTCCATGCAAACGACGCCATCGCCCGTCGGCTCAGGGAACTGGGCTTCGTCAAGGGTGAAGATGTGCGTCTGGTAGCCCGTGGTCCCATCGGCGGCGAACCGCTGCTGGTGCAGGTCGGGTTCACCCGTTTCGCCCTGCGGATTTCCGAAGCCAAGCGCATCGACATCACTGCCGTTGCAGATGGAGCGGCCGCATGAACGCCGCCACCCTGCGCATTGCCCTGGTCGGCAACCCCAACAGCGGCAAGACCGCGCTGTTCAACCAGCTCACCGGCAGCCGCCAGAAGGTCGCCAACTACACCGGCGTGACCGTGGAGCGCAAGGAAGGCCGCCTGCGCGCGCCATCTGGCCGTGAATTCGCCGTGCTCGACCTGCCGGGCGCCTACAGCCTGCAGCCGGCCAGCCTGGACGAAGCAATCACCCGCGACCTGTGCCGGGGTTTCTACCCGGGCGAGGCCGCCCCCGACGTGCTGCTGTGCGTGATCGACGCCACCAACCTGCGCCTGCACCTGCGCTTCGCGCTGGAACTGCGCGAGCTGGGCAAGCCGATGATCGTGGCGCTGAACATGGTGGATGCGGCCGAGCGCCGTGGCATCAAGATCGACGTGCCGGCGCTGGAGCAGGCCCTGGGCGTGCCCGTGGTGGAAACCGTGGCCGTGCGCCGCAACGGCGCCCAGGCGCTGGTCGAACGCCTGGATGCGATGGTGCCGCACCTGGATGCCCCGCTGGTGGCGGCGGTCGCCGGGGAGACGGATTACCACGCCCAGGTGCGCGGCATCCTCGCCGCCGCGGTCAGCATGCCCACCCGCACTGCGAAGATCGACGACGCACTGGACCGCTGGCTGCTGCACCCGGTGTTCGGGTTGATGACCCTGATCGTGGTGATGTTCCTGATCTTCCAGGCGGTATTCGCCTGGGCCACGCCGATGATGGACGGCATCGAGGCCGGCTTCGGCTGGCTGGGCGAGGTGGTGGGCGCCAACCTTCCGCCCGGCCCGCTGACCAGCCTGCTCACCGACGGCATCATCGCCGGCGTGGGCGGGGTGGTGGTGTTCCTGCCGCAGATCCTGATCCTGTTCGCCTTCATCCTGGCCTTGGAAGAGTCGGGCTACCTCCCGCGTGCCGCGTTCCTGCTCGACCGCATGATGGCCTCGGCCGGCCTGTCTGGCCGCTCGTTCATCCCGCTGCTCTCCAGCTTCGCCTGCGCGGTGCCCGGCATCATGGCCACCCGCAGCATCCAGGACCCGCGTGACCGCCTCGCCACCATTCTGGTCGCCCCGCTGATGACCTGCTCGGCACGCCTGCCGGTGTACGCCCTGCTGATCGGCGCGTTCATCCCGCAGAAGACCCTGTGGGGCTTCGTCAGCCAGCAGGGCCTGATCCTGTTCGCCCTGTACGCGGCCGGCATCTTCAGCGCACTGGCGATGTCGTGGGTGATGAAGAAGTGGCGCCGCGACAAGAGCGAACACCCGCTGATGCTTGAACTGCCGTCCTACCGCATTCCGCACCCGCGCGACCTGGCCGTGGGCCTGTACGAGCGCGGCATGATCTTCCTCAAGCGCGTGGGCGGCATCATCCTCTCGCTGACCATCCTGCTGTGGGTGCTGCTGTCGTTCCCGGGTGCCCCCGAAAACGCCACCATGCCGGCCATCGATTACAGCTTCGCTGGCCAGATCGGCCATGCCATGGCCGTGTTCTTCGCCCCGCTGGGCTTCAACTGGCAGATCTGCATCGCACTGATCCCCGGCATGGGTGCCCGCGAAGTGGCTGTGTCCTCGCTCGCCACCATCTACGCCCTGTCCGCCGCCGACGATGACGCCGCCATCCAGGCCCTGACCCCGGTGGTCGCCAACGGCTGGTCGCTGGCCACCGGTCTGTCCCTGCTGGTGTGGTTCATCTACGCCCCGATGTGCATCTCCACCCTGGCCACCATCAAGCGCGAAACCAACTCCTGGAAGCAGGTCGGCTTTGCCACCTTCTACCTGTTCGCGGCCGCCTACGTCGCCGCGCTGGTCACCTACCAGTTGACCGTGGCCTTGGGCGGCGGCTGATGAGCACCGGCCTGCTCCTGCAGTACATCGTGGTCGCGCTGATCGTCCTGATCAGCGCTTGGGTAGTGCTGAAGAAGCAATTCCCAGGCACCGTACGCAAAGCGCGCGGCGCGATAGCGCTCGGGCTGATCAAGCCGGAGCGCGCCACCTGGCTGCAGGCACTGGGCCGCCGCATAGCACCGCCGGCCACCGGCAGTGGCGGCGCCTGCGGTGGTTGCGACAGTTGTGGCCCGACACCGCCAAAGCAGCATTGATTGATCGGGGCTCTACGCTCTTGCTCTCCGTCAACGATAAGCCGTAGAGGGCGGGGCCGGGGTAGGTTTGCGGGGGTGTGAGCCGCATGGATGCGGCGACCAAGCCCCCAAGGATGGGTTCACGGCGTCCCCCGCGGGCCTGCCCCGGACCCGCCCAGCCAGACGGCAACGCAGAGCCGACGCAGTTGACCTTGATGTTGAAGTTGATGTTGAAGTTGACGTTGAAGTTGATGTTGACGTTGATGTTGGCGATTGCCCAATCCAAACCCTTTCGCTAGCCTGCGGGCATGACTACTCCCCCGATTCGTTTGCTCATCCACGGTGCGTCCGGCCGCATGGGCCAGGCCCTGCTGCGCCTGGCTGCCGAACGCAACGACCTGCAGGTCGTTGCCGCCGTTACCCGCCGCTCGCCCGCCCAGCGCGTGGTCGACGGCGTCCCGCATTTCGCCGCCAGTGAACTCCACGGCGCGCCCCAGTTCGACGTCGCCATCGACTTCAGCCTGCCTGAAGGCTTTGATCCCGTGCTGGCCCTGTGTGTCGAGCGCGGCGCAGGCCTCGTTTCCGGCACCACCGGCATCAGCGAAACCCAGCGCCAGGCCCTGATCCAGGCCGCCACCCGGATCCCGCTCGTGTGGGCCTCCAACTTCAGCCTCGGCGTGGCCGTGCTCGATGAACTGGTCGAACGTGCCGCCGCCGCCCTGGCCGGCTGGGACTGCGACATCGTCGAATCCCATCACGTCCACAAACAGGACGCCCCGTCCGGTACCGCACTCACCCTCGGCGCCGCCGCCCAGAAGGGCGGCGCCCAGCCGCACTACGCCAGCCTGCGCGCTGGCGACATCGTCGGCGAACACCTCGTCCAGTTCACCGGCCTCGGCGAGCGCATCGAACTGACCCACCGCGCCACCAACCGCGACATCTTCGCCCGTGGCGCCCTGTTCGCCGCCGTGCAGCTGAACGGGCGCGCCCCCGCCAGCTACCGCGTGCGCGACCTGCTCGCCGCCAGCGCAACCTGAACGCGTACACCGGCCAGGCCTGAACCCCAGGGTGGCCGGACGCTCCCGTACGCTGCCCATTGCAAGCAAACGCTGGCGTTGGAGGGGGGTTGCCTTTACAATTCCCGCTCGCCGAATCACGACAGCCGGACCGGTCCCGCACCGCAGTCCGCGCTTTTTTGCAACCGCTTTTCCGTGAAGCGTGGCGTGACTTCGGTGACCCCTCGGTAGCCAAAGTGAGATTCCCGTGACCCAAGCCGCAATCCTCGTCCTCGAAGACGGCACCGTATTCGAGGGCGAATCCGTAGGCGCGCCCGGCCTGTCCGTCGGTGAGGTGGTGTTCAACACCGCCATGACCGGTTACCAGGAAGTGCTGACTGATCCCTCCTACGCCCGGCAGATGGTCACGCTGACCTACCCGCATATCGGCAATACCGGCCTTACCGACCAGGACGACGAAGCCCACAAAGTGTGGTCGGCGGGCCTGATCGTGCGCGACGTGCCGCGCCGTCCCAGCAACTGGCGCAGCCAGGTCTCGCTGCAGGACTGGCTGCTGCAGCGTGGCGTGGTCGCCATTTCCGGCATCGACACCCGCAAGCTCACCCGCATCCTGCGCGAGCGCGGCGCGCAGAACGGCGCGCTGATGGCCGGTGACGACATCAACGTCGACATCGCCCTGGAAGCCGCACGCAAGTTCCCCGGCCTGAAGGGCATGGACCTGGCCAAGGTGACCAGCACCGACAAGGCCTACAGCTGGAACGAGGGCCAGCTCGACCTGGATTCCAACACGTTCGTCAGCGCCGCCCCGCAGTACAAGGTGGTGGCCTATGACTTCGGCGCCAAGCTCAACATCCTGCGCATGCTTGCCGAGCGCGGCTGCGACATCACCGTGGTACCGGCCCAGACCCCGGCTGCCGAAGTGCTGGCGATGAATCCCGATGGCGTGTTCCTGTCCAACGGCCCGGGCGACCCGGAACCGTGCGACTACGCCATCGAAGCGATCAAGGTGTTCCTGGACAGGAAGGTGCCGGTGTTCGGCATCTGCCTGGGCCACCAGCTGCTGGCGCTGGCCTCCGGCGCCAAGACCGTCAAGATGGGCCACGGCCACCACGGTGCCAACCACCCGGTGCAGGACCTGGACGACGGCCGCGTGATGATCACCTCGCAGAACCACGGCTTCGCGGTGGATGAAGCCACGCTGCCGGCCACCCTGCGCGTGACCCACCGCTCGCTGTTCGACGGCACCAACCAGGGCATCGCCCGCACCGACGTGCCGGCGTTCTCCTTCCAGGGCCACCCCGAAGCCTCGCCGGGCCCACACGACGTCAGCCCGCTGTTCGACCGCTTCATCACCCTGATGGCGCAGGCCAAGGCCTGATTCGAGACGCCGCTGCCTTCGGCGCGGCGCTGCGACCCCTGACACGCTGTACTGACTTAGAGAAGACAATGCCCAAGCGCACTGACCTAAAGACCATCCTCATCATCGGTGCCGGCCCGATCGTCATCGGCCAGGCCTGTGAGTTCGATTACTCCGGCGCCCAGGCCTGCAAGGCCCTGCGTGACGAGGGGTACCGCGTGGTGCTGGTCAACAGCAATCCGGCCACCATCATGACCGACCCGGAGATGGCCGACGCCGTCTACATCGAGCCGATCAACTGGCAGACGGTCGAAAAGATCATCGCCAAGGAAAAGCCCGACGCACTGCTGCCGACCATGGGTGGGCAGACCGCGCTGAACTGCGCGCTGGACCTGGCCGACAACGGCGTGCTGGAGAAGTACAACGTCGAACTGATCGGCGCCAAGCGCGAAGCGATCCGCATGGCCGAAGACCGCGAGCTGTTCCGCGTGGCCATGGGCGAGATCGGCCTGGAGTGCCCGAGCGCGGCCGTGGCCCACACGCTTGAAGAAGCCATCGACATCCAGACCCGCGTCGGCTACCCGACCATCATCCGCCCCAGCTTCACCCTGGGCGGCAGCGGTGGCGGCATCGCCTACAACCGCGAAGAGCTGGTCGATATCGTGACCCGCGGCCTGGAACTGTCGCCGACCACCGAAGTGCTGGTGGAAGAATCGGTGCTGGGCTGGAAGGAATTCGAGATGGAGGTGGTGCGCGACACCGCCGACAACTGCATCATCGTCTGCTCCATCGAAAACCTGGACCCGATGGGCGTGCACACCGGTGACTCGATCACCGTCGCCCCGGCCCAGACCCTGACCGACAAGGAGTACCAGCGCCTGCGCGATGCCTCCATCGCCGTGCTGCGCAAGATCGGCGTGGATACCGGCGGTTCGAACGTGCAGTTCGGCATCAGCCCGACCACCGGCCGCGTCGTTGTCATCGAAATGAACCCGCGCGTGTCGCGTTCGTCGGCGCTGGCCTCCAAGGCCACCGGCTTCCCGATCGCCAAGGTCGCCGCGAAGCTGGCGGTCGGTTACACCCTGGACGAATTGAAGAACGAAATCACCGGCGGCCTCACCCCGGCCTCGTTCGAACCGTCGATCGATTACGTCGTCACCAAGATCCCGCGCTTCGCCTTCGAGAAGTTCCCGGCTGCCGATGCCCGCCTGACCACCCAGATGAAGTCGGTGGGCGAGGTGATGGCGATGGGCCGCACCTTCCAGGAATCGCTGCAGAAGGCCCTGCGTGGCCTGGAAACCGGCAAGATCGGCCTCGACCCGACCGGCCTGGACCTGGCCAACGAAGACGACATCACCACCCTGAAGCGTGAACTCAAGGCCCCGGGCCCGGAGCGCCTGTTCTTCGTGGGTGATGCATTCCGCGCCGGCTTCAGCGTGGAAGAAGTTTTCGCGCTGTCGCACATCGACCCGTGGTTCCTGGACCAGATCGAAGAGATCATCCAGGCCGAAACCCAGCTGGCCGCCGATGGCCTGGACGCACTCGATGCCGCCCGCCTGCGCAAGCTCAAGCGCGCCGGTTTCTCCGATGCGCGCCTGGCCGAGCTGACCGGCACCAATGAAGCGGGCGTGCGCGCACTGCGCCGTGCGCTCAAGGTGCGCCCGGTGTACAAGCGCGTGGATTCCTGCGCCGCCGAGTTCTCCACCAGCACCGCCTACCTGTATTCGACCTACGAGGACGAGTGCGAAGCGGCGCCGAGCAACCGCGACAAGATCATGATCCTGGGCGGCGGTCCGAACCGCATCGGCCAGGGCATCGAGTTCGACTACTGCTGCGTGCACGCGGCACTGGCGCTGCGCGATGACGGTTACGAAACCATCATGGTCAACTGCAACCCGGAAACCGTCTCGACCGACTATGACACCTCCGACCGCCTGTACTTCGAGCCGCTGACGCTGGAAGACGTGCTGGAAATCGTCGAGCTGGAACAGCCCAAGGGCGTGATCGTGCAGTACGGCGGCCAGACCCCGCTGAAGCTGGCGCGCGCGCTGGAAGCCAATGGCGTGCCGGTGATCGGCACCTCGCCCGATTCCATCGACCTGGCCGAAGACCGCGAACGCTTCCAGCAGCTGGTGGACAAGCTGGGCCTGAAGCAGCCGCCGAACCGCATCGCCCGCAACGACCAGGAAGCCCTGCTGCTGGCCCGCGAGATCGGCTACCCGCTGGTGGTGCGCCCGAGCTACGTGCTGGGCGGCCGTGCGATGGAAATCGTCTACGGTGAGTCCGACCTGGCGCGCTACGTGCGCGATGCGGTCAAGGTTTCCAACGATTCGCCGGTGCTGCTGGACCGCTTCCTGGACAACGCCGTGGAAGTGGACGTGGACATCATTGCCGACAAGGACGGCAACGTGCTGATCGGCGGCGTGATGGAGCACATCGAAGAAGCCGGCGTGCATTCGGGCGATTCGTCCTGCTCGCTGCCGCCGTACTCGCTGTCGGCCGAGACCCAGGCCGAGCTGCGCCGTCAGGTGGTGGAGCTGGCCAAGGCCCTGAACGTGGTCGGCCTGATGAACACCCAGTTCGCGATCCAGGCCGGCGAGAACGGCGAGGACATCGTGTACCTGCTGGAAGTGAACCCGCGTGCCTCGCGCACCGTGCCGTTCGTGTCCAAGGCCACCGGCATGCCGCTGGCCAAGATCGCCGCGCGCTGCATGGCCGGCAAGACCCTGGCCGAGCAGGGCGCGACCAAGGAAATCGTGCCGGACTACTACTCGGTCAAGGAAGCGATCTTCCCGTTCGCCAAGTTCCAGGGCGTCGATCCGATCCTCGGGCCGGAAATGCGTTCCACCGGTGAGGTGATGGGCGTGGGCCGCAGCTTCAGCGCCGCCTTCGCGCGTGCGCAGGAAGCCGGCGGCATCAAGGCGCCGCCGCTGGGCAAGGCCTTCGTGTCGGTCCGCGACCCGGACAAGAAGCGCGTGCTGCCGGTCGCACAGGCACTGCTTGAGCGCGGTTACAGCCTGGTCGCCACCCGCGGCACCGCGGCGTGGCTGCAGGAGCACGGCATGCAGTGCGAGATCGTCAACAAGGTCGTTGAAGGCCGCCCGCACATCGTCGATTCGATCAAGAACGGCGAGATCGTGTATATCGTCAACACGACCGAAGGGCGTGCGGCGATCAACGACTCGTTCTCGATCCGTCGCGAGGCGCTGCAGCACCGCGTCACCTATTCGACCACCATTGCCGGCGCCAAGGCGCTGGTGCAATCACTGGAATTCCGCGGTACCGGCCCGGTCTGGTCGCTGCAGGAGCTGCACAAGGAGTTGAACGCATGAGAGCACCGATTACCCTGAAGGGCGCGCAGCGTCTGCGCGAAGAGCTTGACCAGCTGAAGTCGGTCAAGCGCCCCAAGGTCATCGCGGCCATTGCCGAGGCACGTGAGCACGGCGATCTCAAGGAGAACGCCGAGTACCACGCCGCGCGCGAAGAGCAGGGCTTCATCGAAGGCCGCATCAAGCAGCTGGAAGGCGAGCTGTCGCATGCCGAGATCATCGACATCACCAAGCTCAATGCCGGCAGCAAGGTCGTGTTCGGCGCTACCGTCAAGCTGGCCGATGTGGAAAGCGATGAAGAGAAGCGCTACCAGATCGTGGGCGACCTGGAGGCCGACATCAAACTCGGCCTGATCGCGATTTCCTCGCCGGTGGCGCGTGCCATGATCGGCAAGAACGAGGGCGACAGCATCGTGATCGACGCCCCGGCCGGGCAACGCGAGTACGAAATCGTCAGCGTCGAGTACCTGGACTGACCTGACCATGGCCACGGCAACCCTGTTGCTGCCGGCGCGCAGCCGCTTCCCGGCGGCGGCGTTGCCTGATGACGTGGCCAAGGCGCTCGGCCGTGCCGAGCGCAGCCGGGTCGATGCCGGCGAGCGCGCCCAGCTGCAGCGGCATTTCCAGCTGCAGCCGGCCGATTGGCCGGTGGCGGCACTGACCCGGCAGCTGGATGTGGGCGATGCCCACGATGGCGTGTGGCTGCGGGCGGACCCGGCCAACGTGGTGCCGGACATGCACGGCGCGCGGATGATGGGCCACGGCGACACGCTGCGGCTTGAGGCCGACGACGTGGCGGCGTTGCTGCCGGCGCTGCAGCCGCTGTTTGCCGGGTATGGATTCACCCTGGATGCGCCGACGCCGTCGCGCTGGTACCTGCGCTTGCCGCCAGGCACCACGCTGCCGGCGTTCGCCGCGCCCGATGACGTGCTGGGCGATGACCTGTTCGCGCACCTGCCCGAAGGCGACGCCGGGCGACGCTGGCGGGCGTTGTTGACTGAAGCCCAGGTGGTGCTGCACCAGCACCCGTGGAACGTGCAGCGCCTGTCAGCCGGCAAGCGGGCGGTCAATTCGCTGTGGTTCTGGGGTGGCGGTGAGCTGCCCGGGGCGGTGCGTACCGCCCATGCGCAGGTCCGCAGCCGCGATGCGCTGCTGCAGGCCTTGGCCAAGGCGGCCGGCGTGCAGGCCGATGGCGACCAGCAGGTGGATGCGCTGGTGGACCTGCGCCAGCTGCGTTCGCTGGAACAGCTGGGCAACGATGCGATCCGGCCGCTGTTGTCGGCATTGCAGCGCGGCGAACTGCGTCGGCTGGTGCTGGATTTCGAGGATGGCGCCCGGTTCGAACTGGACAAGGGCCAGCGCTGGCGGTTCTGGAAGAAGCCGGTCCAACTTCACGAAGCGTGATCGGTCGCCCGTAGCGCCTGCCTTGTGGATTGACCGCGCGTATCATGGTCGCCATCGGCGTTCGCGCTGTTTATCGAGCCCGCTTTGACTTCTCCTGATTCGCTCCAGATCCAACGTCGTCCCGTTGCCGCCCTCGGTGAGTGGCCGGGCGACATGCTGCCGCTGCTGCAGCGCCTGTACGCGGCGCGCGGGGTTACCGATGCGGCGCAGGCGCAGCCGAAGCTGGCCCAGCTGCACGCGCCGGAACTGATGGGCAGCATGCAGGCCGCCGTGGACCTGCTGGCCACGGCGATTGCGGCCGATGAGCGCATCCTTGTCGTGGGCGATTTCGATTGTGATGGCGCCACCGCCTGCGCGGTCGGCGTGCGCGGCCTGCGCATGCTCGGCGCACGCGACGTCGTGCATGCGGTACCCAACCGCATGCTGCACGGCTACGGCCTGTCGCCGTCGCTGGTGGCCGAGCTGGCCCCGCTGCAGCCCGGCCTGCTGGTGACGGTCGATCACGGCATTGCCTGCCATGCCGGCGTTTCCGCGGCCAAGGCGCTCGGTTGGAAGGTGCTGGTCACCGACCACCACCTGCCGGGCGAACAGCTTCCACCGGCCGATGCGATCGTCGATCCCAACATCAACGGTGATGCGTTCCCGAGCAAGGCGCTGGCCGGTGTCGGCGTGATCTTCTATGTGTTGATGGCCCTGCGCCGACACCTGCGGGTGCAGGGTGCGTTCGCCGCGGGTGCCGAACCGGATCTGCTGACCCTGCTGGACCTGGTCGCGGTCGGCACCGTGGCCGACCTGGTCGCCCTGGATGCCAACAACCGGGCGCTGGTGTCGGCTGGACTGCGCCGGCTGCGGGCCGGCCACGGCTGTGTGGGCCTGCAGGCGCTGATTGAAGCCAGTGGCCGCGATGCGGCGCGGCTGAGTGCCACGGATATCGGCTTCGCCCTCGGCCCACGCCTGAACGCGGCCGGCCGGCTGGAAGACATGGCGCTGGGCATCGAACTGCTGCTCACCGAAGACCGTAGCCAAGCACGTGAGATCGCGCAGACGCTGGAGCAGATCAACGCCGAGCGGCGCGCGGTGCAGCAGTTGATGACCGATGACGCAGAGCTTGCCGTGTCCCGCGCGGTGCTGACTGCCGAAGGCGAGCGCCCGATTGCCGCCTGCCTGTTCGATGCCGAATGGCACCCGGGCGTGGTGGGCCTGGTGGCATCGAAGATGAAGGATCGCCTGCACCGGCCGGTGATTGCGTTTGCGCCCTCCGAACCCGGCAGCGATTCGCTGCGGGGTTCGGCGCGGTCGATTGCCGGTTTCCACATCCGTGACGCGCTGGCGCTGGTCAACGCGGGCCACCCGGGCCTGATCGACAAGTTCGGCGGCCACGCGATGGCGGCCGGCCTGAGCCTGCCGCACGCGCGGCTGCAGGAGTTCCAGCACGCCTTCGTCACCGTGGTCGAAGCCAGCATGGATCCGGCTGCGTTGCAGCAGCTGCTGATGAGCGATGGCGAACTTGCCCCGGCCGAGCTGGATTTCCAGCACGCCGAAGCGTTGCGCCTGGCAGGCCCGTGGGGGCAGGGCTTCCCGGAGCCGCTGTTCGATGGCCACTTCCAGGTGGCGCGCTGGCAGGTGCTGAAGGAAAAGCATCTGAAGCTCAGCCTGCGCGTGCCCGGCCGCGCCGAGCCGATCAACGCCATCCACTTCAGTGGCTGGCGCGGCAACGCGCCGGCCAACAACGTGCACATCGCCTATCGCCTGGTCAGCGACGACTACCGCAGCGGCGGTGCGATCCAGCTGATCATCGAGCACTGCGCCGACGCGTGATTGGGACTGCGCCTACTGTGGCGCCGGATCGAGACACGTAGTGTCACGCCATTGCCCGCCATGTTGGCTTGGGGAGTGGCGAAAGACATGTCGCATGTTCGCTGGACCTACCTGGTTGCCACGCTGTTGGTCTGCGCATCGCTCGTCCATCTGAAGGGGGAGTGGGGCAATTCCGACAGCATCAACGTCTTCAATTACTGGTGCGGAGGCGCGACATTGGTGGCGCTGGTTGTTGCCATCGGGGAGATCGTGCATGCCGGAACCGCTGGAAATGCAGTAAGGAAGGCCTTTGCGCGTGCCGCACACCAGCAAGCAAAGGTTCTAGCTATCGAAGTCATCTCTTTGATAGATGACGTGAGCTCGAAAGTTCAGCGAAAAGACTATAGTGCGGCCTTGAGGGCACTGCAGATGGCGCGCCGCTTCCTGGCGCGGCTGGATGCGCGTTACGCGAAGGAGCTCTCCCAACCCCCTTCGCTCACGCCCCTGTTGAACGATGCGGAAATGATCATCCTGAAGGCAATCCATAACGCGACAAGCGCGACGATGAGCCGGGAGGCCCGCCACACGCTCAGCGATCATCTGGTCAGGATCAAGTCAAGCGTGGAGACGCTGGAACGAAGAGGAGTGGAAGAATGATGCTGCCGACCGGTCTATTGACGTTCCTGGAAAAGGTCCTCCTGAAGACGGAGGCTGGCGAACTGGCGTGGCTGTTCGATGCGGAGGGTGACGATGTCTCGGTGGGAACACCGGAGTTCAGCATGACGGTGCGGCACGACTTCAACCGGAACTTGGAGGCCAACCAGTTCATGGTGTTCTATCGAGGCGGAATGGATCAGCAGGCCCATCGCTTTGTCACCAACGACAGCGCCGAGGGCGATTACCTGCTGCTGCAGCGGCTGTTCAATGCCGCGCAGGCGACCTCGACCGTGTTCCCGTTCTGACCCTGCGGGCGGCTCAGGGCGCCTCCTTGACCTCGGTTACCAGTGTCGGCAGGTCCCAGGCGCCGCCGGCGGCGACCAGGCGGCACAGGCCGGTGGTGCTGTCTGACGTCTTGACGTAAGCGGCGCCGTTCCACGCCCAGCTGGCGCTGGACCAGCAGTCGCCCAGGCCTCGGCCTTTGTGCGAGGACGAGATGGTCAGCGCGTCGTCGTCCACGCCCAGGTTGGTGATGTAAGCGGGTTGGTAAGGCGCGCGGTCGTTGACCACCCAGTAGCCGCTGCCCGCGTTGTAGGCACCGCGCCAGCAGGTCATGGACACCAGCAGCCGGCGGTTGTCCAGGCGCTTGACCTCGATTGTCTGTGGGCCTTCATCCGCATAGGTGCCCTCGCTGGGATGCAGTGATTCGCAGTCATCCTGCGAGGTCGCGGCGGCCAGCGCGGCACGAAGCGCCGGGGCGTTGGCCAGGGCTTCGTCGGCCGGGCGCGTGGCCACGCGCCGGGGCAGGGTCACCACGGGTACCGGCAGCGAGGCGGGCACGCTGGCTTCGGCGCGGCTGCCTTTGCGCAGGATCGCGCCCGGCGTGCCTAGCCGACCCTGGAACTCGTCCATCTTCAGCAGCACCGCCGATGCGCCACGGTCGGAGAGGGTCCATTGGCGGCCGTTGTCGCCGATCAGCTCGATGCTGCTGTCCTTCACCAGCGCCTTGAGCAGTGCCGTCACCTGCGCAGCAGAGAAGCGGGTGTTGTCCGCCACGGTGCCCAGCGCGATGCCGTTGATGCGCAGGGTGACAGTGGCCGGCAGGTCGCTTTCCTCGTACTCGCCCAGCATCAGCTCGGCCCCGATCAGCTGGTCCGGCCCGCCACGCCGGGTGAGCAGCACGGAGACCGGATCGCCGCCGGCGTCCTCGTTCTGGTACCCGGCAGCCCGGCAGGTGCGGGTGTTGTCGCAGGCCAAGGTCCAGTCCTCATGGCTGAATGCCACGCCGGGCGTGATCGCGCCGGCCGGTGCGGCGTGTGCGACCGGGAGCAGGCCGGCAATCAGCAGGGGGGTCAGGGACAGGCGCATGCGGACATCCTTCTTCGACAACATTCCATGGGGGAGGGATCGTGGACCAGCAGGGGGCGTGCTGTCCAACCCCGTTTCCGGTGCTGGTGCGTTCAACCCTTCGTCATCGGATCAG
Organism: Stenotrophomonas sp. GbtcB23; assembly: GCF_019091045.1. NCBI lineage: Bacteria > Pseudomonadati > Pseudomonadota > Gammaproteobacteria > Lysobacterales > Lysobacteraceae > Stenotrophomonas > Stenotrophomonas sp. GbtcB23. The sequence goes on from NZ_JAGXKC010000027.1 coordinate 46,518, forward strand.
GAGCGTCACATGGACAGCATGCTGCGCGGTATTGGCTTGGGGTTGTTGCTGTGGGTGGGCGGGGGAGCGGGCGTGCCGACGGCGGCAGCGCAGCGCTTGATCGAGCCGCTGCTGAAGGTGGCCGGTGCGGAACAGCCGGTGCAGCTGGAGCAGGCGCGCATCGACAGCCATGTGGCGGCCGGTCTGGCCGAGACCCGCATCGAACTGGTGTTCCGCAACCCGAACCGGCGCGTGCTGGAGGGGGCGCTGGAATTCCCGTTGGCCGAGGGCCAGCAGGTGACCGCGTTCGCGCTGGATATCGACGGCGTGCTGCGCGATGCGGTGCCCGTGCCCAAGGCGCAGGGACGGCAGGTGTTCGAGGCAATCGAGCGGCGCCGGGTTGACCCGGGCCTGCTGGAGCAGACCGCCGGCAACCAGTTCCGCCTGCGCATCTACCCCATTCCAGCGCTGGGCACGCGCCGGGTCGCGCTGACCGTGCGTGAGGCCCTGCCGGTGGACAGGGAGGGCCTGCGCTGGACGCTGCCGCTGCAGTTCGTGGGCCAGGCCAACGCGGTACAGCTGCAGCTGGACGCGGTCGCCACCGGCGTACCGGTGACGCACGGACCGCCGACGCTGGCCCTGGCCCTGCGCGACGGCGCATGGCGCGCCCAGTGGCAGGGCAGCGGCAGGCAGTTGCCGGATCAGCTGGGCTGGACCCTGCCGCTGCCGCGCGGGCTGGATGCGGTGCGGGGTGACTTCGATGGCGACCACTATGTGATGGTGCAGGTGCCTGTGCCGGTGCAGACCCGCCAACGCACCTTGCCGCATCGCGTTGGATTGCTGTGGGATGCGTCCGCCTCGGCCCGCCATCGCGACACGGCTGCGGAACTGGCCCTGCTTCAGCGCTACTTCGCCGCCATCGGCAATGGCGAGGTACAGCTGACCGTGCTGCGCGATCGCGCCGAGCCGGCCCGTCGTTTCGCGATCCGCAACGGCGACTGGAGCGCGCTGCGCCGGTACCTGGAGGCCCTGCCCTACGACGGTGCCAGTGCGCTGGGCGACTGGACCGCGCAGCCCGATATCGACGAGTACCTGCTGGTCAGCGACGGGCTGGCCAACTACGGCAAGCGCGAGCGCCCCGCATTGCGTGCGAACCAGCGCCTGTATGCGCTCAGTGGCGCCGGTGCACGCACCGACAGCGACCGGCTGCGTGCGTGGGCGCGTGCAGGGCAGGGCCAGCTGCTGGTGTTGAACGGCAGCCAGGATGTGGAATCGATGGCAGCGCGCCTGCTGCGGGACAACCCGGGCAACGTGCAGGCCGAAGGCGACGGGCTGAACGACCTGATCGTGGATGCCGACCGCGCCGGCCAGGGATGGGTGCGCGTGCTGGCCCGGATGCAGAACGCGAACGGCGTGCTGCGGTTGCAGGTGCCGGCTGCGGGCGGTAGCCGGCAGACGCTGACGGTGCCATTGGCGCAGGCGCGCGATACTGGCGGTGCACTGGTCGCCCATGCCTGGGCAGACGCGCGCCGTCGCGAGCTGGCCGCAGACCCCGCAGGCAACCGTGCCGCCATCCAGGCACTGTCGCAGCGCTTCGGGCTGGTGGGCGCCGATACCTCGCTGCTGGTGCTGGAAACGCTGGACGACTACCTGCGCTACGGCATCCGCCCGGCTGCACCGTTGCAGCGGGACTACGACCGGCTGCACGCGGTGAAGCTGGATGACGAGGCCAGCGCCCGCCGCGCGCGCCTGGACAACCTGGCCCGGCAGTTCGCCGAACGCGAGCAATGGTGGAACCGGGCCTGGCCGAAAGGCGCACCTCCGGCGGCGGCGTCGAGCAAGCAGTTGATGGCGCCGATGCCGGCTGCCGCGCCGGCACCGCCCGCCCCGGCCATGATGGTGGCGGCCGAAAGCGCGCAGCGCGAGCGGGCGGAGGCCGCGTCCACTACGCTGGATCGCGTGGCGCTCACCGCGGCCCGGCGCACGCAGGCCGATGCTGCCGCCGAGATGGCCGTGGAAGGCGATGCCGATGACCGGGCAAACCACGGCGGCCTGCGCATCACCGTCGCCGCCTGGGCACCGGATTCGGCCTACGCACGCCGGTTGCGCGCGGCACGCCCGGAGGCGGTGTACGCGCTGTACCTGCAGGAACGCGAACAGCACGCCGACAGCAGTGCCTTCTACCTGGACGTGGCCGACATGCTGTTGGCCCACGGCCAGCGCGAGCTGGCGCTGCGGGTGCTGTCCAACCTGGCCGAGATGCAGCTGGAGAACCGGCATGTGTTGCGCGTGCTTGGCTATCGGTTGATGCAGGCCAAGGCACCGGCACTGGCGGTACCGGTGTTCCGTGACGTGCTGGCGCTGGGCGAAGAAGAGCCGCAGAGCTTCCGGGACCTGGCCCTGGCGCTGGAAGCCGACAACCAGCCGCAGGCGGCGCTGGCCGCGTTCAACGAGGTGGTGGTGCGGCCGTGGGACGAGCGCTTCGACGGCATCTCGCTGATCGCGCTGGACGAGCTGACCACGCTGGTGGCGCGCACCGGGGTGGATGCACGCGCAGTGGACCCGCGCCTGCGCCGGCCGATGCCGCTGGACCTGCGCGTGGTGCTCAGCTGGGACAGCGACAACAGCGACATGGACCTGTGGGTGACCGACCCCAATGGCGAGCGCGCGTACTACGGCAACCGGCTGACCTTCCAGGGCGGACAGATGTCGCGCGACTTCACCGGCGGCTACGGTCCGGAACAGTTCTCGCTGCGCCAGGCCAAGCCCGGCCGCTACAAGGTGGAGGCGAACTACTTCGGCAGCCGCGAGCAGCTGGTTACCGGGGCCACCACGCTGACCCTGCGCCTGAGCACGCACTGGGGCAGCCGCCGCCAACAGGACCAGCAGGTGACCCTGCGCCTGAAGGACAGTGCCGACACCGTAATGGTGGGCGAGTTCGACGTGCGCTGAGCCGCAGCCCGTAGAATCGGGCGCTGATTCCCCGGCGCCCGCTGCATGGACCCGAACGTGCCCCACCGAAGTTCCCCGCGCTGGCGGCCCACCAGCCGCCTGCTGGTCTGGGCCGCCATCCTGCTCGGCAGCGGCGTGGCCAATGCCGTGGTCGAGGTGATGGACGCCCAGCGCCGGGGCGAAATGCTGGCGCTGTGGGAGCCGATGACCTGGGAGTTGAGCAGCGTCGGCATGATCCTGCTGACCCTGCCGCTGCTGTGGTGGGGCTGCCAGCGCTGGCCGCTGCATGCCGATACCTGGAAGCGGCGGCTGCCGCTGTACCTGCTTGCCAGCGTGGGCTGGTCGCTGCTGCACGTGGCCGGGATGATGCTGCTGCGCCACCTGGCCTATGCCAGCGTGGGCGAGCACTACGTCGACGGCTCGGCCTGGCCGACCCGGCTCCTGTATGAGTATCTCAAGGACGTGCGCGCCTTCTTCAGCTTCGTGGCGCTGGAGCACTTCTTCAGCTGGTTCGGCCGCCGCCGGCAGGGCGAGGCGCACCTGCTCGCCGCGCCCGACGATGCCCCGCCGGAAGAGCCGGTCGAGCGCCCCCAGCGTTTCCTGGTGCGCAAGCTGGGCCGGGATTTCCTGGTGGCCACCGCCGACATCGAGTACGCCCAGGCCGCCTGCAACTACATGAACCTGCACGTGCGCGGCCATGAGTACCCGCTGCGCAGCACGATGGCGGCGCTGGAGGCGCAGCTGGACCCGGCCCGGTTCGTGCGCATCCACCGCAGCTACGTGCTCAACCTGGGCTTCCTGGTCTCGATCGAGCCGTTGGACAGCGGGGAGGCCCGGGCCCACCTGAAAGATGGCAGCACGCTGCCGTGCAGCCGCCGCCAGCTGCCGGTGCTGCGCGCCGCGCTGGGGCAGGGGCCCGCGCCGGCCGAGCCTGCAGCGGCGCCGACAGCAACATGAACAAGCGCTCTGGGCTACAATTCCGGTCTTGTCCCAAGCCTTCATTACCGCCGATATGATCGAGCTCAATCCCGTGCGCCAGCGAATCACCGATCTCACCGATCGCGTGCTCTCGCTCAGGGGGTATCTTTGACTACGACGCCAAGAAAGAGCGTCTGGAAGAAGTAACCCGGGAACTGGAAAACCCCGATATCTGGAACAACGCCGAATATGCCCAGACCCTGGGCCGAGAGCGTTCCAGCCTGGAAAAGACCGTGGGCGGCATCGCCACCATCCTTGATGGCCTGACCGAATCCGGCGAACTGCTGGAACTGGCTGAAAGCGAACAGGACGAAGACACCGCCCTGGCCGTGGTCGCCGACCTGGACAAGTACCAGAAGCACGTGGAACAGCTGGAATTCCAGCGCATGTTCTCCGGCAAGATGGACAACGCCCCGGCGTTCGTCGACATCCAGGCCGGTGCCGGTGGTACCGAAGCCCAGGACTGGGCCGAAATCCTGCTGCGCATGTACCTGCGCTGGTGCGAATCGCGTGGCTGGAAGACCGAACTGATGGAAGTGTCCGGTGGCGATGTTGCCGGCATCAAGTCGGCCACGCTGCGCGTGGAAGGCGACTACGCCTACGGCTGGCTGAAGACCGAAACCGGCGTGCACCGCCTGGTGCGCAAGTCGCCGTTCGATTCGGACAACCGCCGCCATACCAGCTTCACCTCGGTGTTCGTGTCGCCGGAAGTCGACAACAACATCGAGATCGACATCAACCCGGCCGACCTGCGTACCGACGTGTACCGCTCGTCCGGCGCCGGCGGCCAGCACGTCAACAAGACCGAATCGGCGGTGCGCATCACGCACATCCCGACCAATACGGTTGTGGCCTGCCAGACCGGCCGCAGCCAGCACCAGAACCGCGACAACGCGATGAAGATGCTGGCCGCCAAGCTGTACGAGCTGGAAATCCAGAAGCGCAACGCCGAGCGCGATGCGGTGGAAGCGACCAAGTCGGACATCGGCTGGGGCAGCCAGATCCGCAACTACGTGCTGGACCAGAGCCGCATCAAGGACCTGCGCACCGGCATCGAACGTTCGGACACGCAGAAGGTGCTCGATGGCGACCTCGACGAATTCGTCGAAGCCAGCCTGAAGTCGGGCCTGGAAGTCGGTTCCAAACGCCTCGACGCCTGACGGTCGGGCCGCCACGTGCGGCCCGATCCGCTCCATCCCGGCACCCCGGGTTTCGTAATTCCCGTCCATATCCCCCCAGACATAGACCCACGCCATGAACGATCAGATCCCCGCGCCGCAGCCCCCCGTCGACGAGAACAGCCTCATCGCCGAGCGCCGCGCGAAACTGACCGCGCTGCGCGGGCAGGGCATCGCCTACCCGAACGATTTCCGCCGTGAGGATTTCGCCGGCACCCTGCAGGACGAGTACGCCGATGGCGAGCAGTGGACCGCCGAAGCGCTGGAAGCCACCGACCGCCACGTCAAGATGGCCGGCCGGCTGATGGCCAAGCGGGTGATGGGCAAGGCCAGCTTCGCCCAGATCCAGGACGAATCCGGCCGCATCCAGCTGTTCCTGCAGGGCAGCACGCTGGGCGATGCCTATACCGCCTTCAAGGGCTGGGACGTGGGCGACATCATTGCCGTGGAAGGCGGGCTGACCCGGACCAAGACCGGTGAACTGTCGGTCAAGGCCACCAGCATCCGCCTGCTGACCAAGTCGCTGCGCCCGCTGCCCGACAAGTGGCACGGCCTGGCCGACGTCGAGCAGCGCTACCGCCAGCGCTACGTGGACCTGATCGTGACCCCGGAGTCGCGCGAGGTGTTCATCAAGCGCTCGCGGATCATCCGCGCCATGCGCGCGTGGTTGGACAACCGCGACTTCCTGGAAGTCGAAACGCCGATGATGCATTACATTCCCGGCGGCGCCACGGCCAAGCCGTTCACCACCCACCACAACGCGCTGGACCTGGACCTGTACCTGCGCGTGGCCCCGGAGCTGTACCTCAAGCGCCTGGTCGTGGGCGGCCTGGAGCGCGTGTACGAGATCAACCGCAACTTCCGCAACGAAGGCGTCAGCACCCGGCACAACCCGGAATTCACCATGATGGAGCTGTACGAGGCCTACGCCACGTACAACGAAGTGATGGACCTGACCGAAGGCGTGATCCGTGACGTGGCCAGCAAGGTGCTGGGCACCACCACGGTAGAGTGGGACGGCGCCACCATCGACCTGGCCCCGGCGTTCCGCCGCTGGCGGATGGACGAGGCGGTGCGCCACCACAACCCGGAAATCAGCCTGGCCGACTGCACCGACCGCGAGGCACTGCTGCGCCATTGCGAGCGCCTGAAGATCCGGGTCAAGCCGTCCTACGGCTGGGGCAAGCTGCTGCTGGAGATCTTCGAAGCCACCGTCGAGCACACCCTGGTGCAGCCGACCTTCATCACCGACCACCCGGTCGAGGTCTCGCCGCTGGCCCGCGCCAACGACGACCAGCCCGGCTACACCGACCGCTTCGAGCTGTTCATCAACGGCAAGGAACTGGCCAACGGCTTCTCCGAGCTGAACGACCCGGAAGACCAGGCGGCCCGCTTCCAGGCCCAGGTGACGGCCAAGGAAGGTGGCGATGATGAAGCCATGCATTACGACGCCGATTACATCCGTGCGCTGGAGTACGGTATGGCCCCGACCGGCGGCCTGGGCATCGGCATCGACCGCCTGGTGATGCTGCTGACCGGCAGCAGCTCGATCCGCGACGTACTGCTGTTCCCCTACATGCGTCCCGAAAACTGAGACGTAGGTCCGGATGGCCCCGCAGGGGCCGTCCCGGCGGGCTTCCGCTGCGGTGGCCGGACGCGTATGGTTTCCCCGTGGCCCTAGATGGCGCAATCCGCGCCGGCCATGGAGCATGAGGTGGGACGGGGCATGCGTGACACGCGCATCACACTGTGACCACGATCATGAACTGGGGAATCGTGACCGGAGGTGGTTCCATGCAAGGTGCCGGTATGCAGAGCGGCGGGGTATCCTTACCGCAGCATGTGCCAGTGTGGTCCAGGAAGACGACGGAAACAGCCTTGAATATTGTCATCGTTGACGATCAGACGTCCGCGCGCACGATGCTGCGGCATGTCATCGAGGACATCGCGCCGGAACTGAGCGTGCATGATTTCGGCGACCCGCTGACGGCGCTTGCCTGGTGCGAATCGCACGGGGTGGACCTGCTGCTGCTCGACTATCGCATGCCGGAAATGGACGGGCTGGAATTCGCCCGGCGTTTCCGCCGCCTGCCCAAGCACCGCGACATTCCGGTGATCCTGATCACCGTGGTCGGCGATGAGCCGATCCGCCAGGCCGCGCTGGAAGCGGGGGTCATCGATTTCCTGGTCAAGCCGATCCGCCCGCGCGAGCTGCGCGCGCGCTGCTACAACCTGCTGCAGCTGCGGCAGCAGTCGGAAAACGTGAAGCAACGCGCGCTGTCGCTGGAACAGCGGCTGCTGGCCAGCATGCACGAGGTCGAGGAACGCGAGCGCGAGACGCTGTCGCGGCTGGCCCGCGCGATCGAGTTCCGTGATGCCGGCACCAGTGCCTACCTCGAGCGCATGGCGCACGTGGCCGGGCTGATCGCAGAGCAGCTCGGGCTGCCGGAAGAAGAAGTCAAACTGATCGAGATGGCCGCGCCCCTGCACGACATGGGCAAGATCGCCATTCCCGATGCCGTGCTGCTCAAGCAGGGCAAACTCAACGACGAGGAGCTGGCCATCATGCGCCGGCACCCGCGTATCGGTTACGAGCTGCTCAGTGGCAGCCAGAACCGTTTCATCCAGGTCGGCGCGTTGATCGCGCTGCGCCACCACGAACGTTACGACGGCAGCGGGTATCCCGACGGTCTGGTCGGTGAAGCCATCCCGCTGGAAGCGCGGATCGTGGCCGTTGCCGATGTCTTCGATGCCCTGATCTCGCCGCGCCCATACAAGGAAGCATGGACGATGGAAGCCACCCTGGCCTATCTGTACGCACAACGTGGGCGCCTGTTCGACCCGCGCTGCGTGGACGCACTGCTGCGCGGCCGCGTGCAGCTGGACGACATCTGCGCGCAGCATTCCGTTGCGTCCTCCCGCCCGGGGATGTGACATGGCCGGTCTGTTCCAGGTGTTGAAGCAGCGGCTTGGCGCGCTCCCTGGCCTGGCGCTGCTCAGGCACCGGCTGGGCAACCGCCCTGACAGCGAGCATGGCCAGGCGATCGTACGCATCGTCCTGATCGTGCTGATCCTGGGCTACGTGCTGATGCCGGGGGTGCGCAACGACCTGCCGCACCACCAGTACCAGGTGGTGCTGGGCATCGTGCTGACCGGGCTGACCCTGTCGGTGCTGCTGTTTTCGTGGCTGCTGGCGCGCCCCGGTCGTTCGGACCCGCGCCGGGTGGCCGGCATGCTGGCCGATTACGGGCTGATTGCTGCCGGCATGGTGCAGATGGGCGAGCCGCTGTCGTGGGTCTACATCGTGGTGATGTGGGTCACGGTGGGCAACGGCATGCGCTACGGCAACAAGTACCTGTACGCCGCCGTGGGCATGGCGCTGGTCAGTTTCGGGGTGACCGTGCTCGCCACCGGCTACTGGCAGGCCAATGCGCGGCTGGGCTTCGGCCTGTGGCTGGGCCTGGCGGCGGTGCCGCTGTACTTCGCCAGCCTGCTGCGCCAGTTGACCCATGCGATGGACGAAGCGCGCCGCGCCAGCGAGGCCAAGAGCCGTTTCCTGGCCAACATGAGCCACGAGTTCCGCACGCCGCTCAATGGCCTGTCAGGCATGACCGAGGTGCTGGCGACCACGACGCTGGATGAAGAGCAGCGTGAGTGCGTCAATACCATCCAGGCGTCCTCGCGCAGCCTGCTGGCGCTGGTGGAAGAGGTACTGGACATCTCGGCCATCGAAGCGGGCAAGCTGCGGGTGGTGGCAGAGGACTTCTCGCTGGACGACGTGGTGCAGTCGATCGGCCTGATCCTGATGCCGCAGGCGCGTTTGAAGCACCTGGATTACCAGGTCAAGGTCGCCGCAGGCGTGCCGCGCCTGCTGCGCGGCGACCTCGGTCACCTGCGCCAGATCCTGCTCAACCTGGCCGGCAATGCGGTGAAGTTCACCGAGCACGGCAGGATCGAGATCCGGGTGTCGCAGGTAGGCGAGGAGGGCCACGGCCAGGTCCGGCTTCGCTTCGACATCCTCGACACCGGCATTGGCGTGGGCCCGGAAATGCGTTCGCGCCTGTTCCAGGCCTTCGAGCAGGCCGATGTCAGCCTGGGCCGCCGCCACGAAGGCAGCGGGCTGGGTACCTCGATCTCGCGTGGGCTGGTGGAAGCCATGGGGGGACGGATCGGCTATGCCGAGAACCCGCCGCAGGGCAGCTGCTTCTGGTTCGAACTGCCGTTCGCATTGCCACCGGTGGTGGCCGGCGAGTTCACCCCGGCCGTGCTCGGCAATGGCCTGCAGAGCGCGCAGGACAATGTAATCGCTTTCGCCGACCCGTTCCTGCGCCACCGCGCTCGCGTGCGCAGCATGAAGGTGCTGGTGGCCGACGACCACCAGGCCAACCGGCTGGTGCTGCAGCGGCTGCTGCAGAAGGCCGGGCACAAGGTGGTGTGCGTCAACGGCGGCGAAGCGGTGCTGGATGCGATGGCCGAAAGCGACTACGACGTAGCCATCGTCGACCTGCACATGCCGGGCATGAGCGGGCTGGACATGCTCAAGGAGCTGCGCGTGCTGCAGGCCGGTGGCGCCCCGCGCACGCCGGTGCTGGTGCTCAGCGCCGATGTCACCCCCGAGTCGATCCAGCAGTGCACCCAGGCTGGCGCGCACACCTTCTTCGGCAAGCCGGTGGTGCCGGTGAAGCTGCTGGACACCCTGGCCGAGATCGCCGCCAACGATGGCCTGAAAGCCCGCACCGCCGTGGTGCCGTCCACGCCGGTGGCCGTGGGCGTGCTCGATACCGGCGTGCTCGATGAACTGGCCGCGCTGGGCATGGGCGAGGGCTTCGAGCAGGAGTTCATCCGCCAGTGCCTGGCCGACGCCACGCAGTGCGTGGGCGTGGCGATGGAAGCGGGCGAACGTGGCGACTGGGTACACCTGCGTGAGCAGGCGCACGCCATCAAGGGCGTGGCCAGCAACCTTGGCCTGGTGCGGGTGGCTTACCGTGCCGGCGAGGTGATGCACATGGCCGACTGGCAGCTCAAGAGCGAATGGCGCGAGCGGATGAAGCTGATCCGCACGGCGGTGAAGGAAGGCAAACAGGCGCTGGAAGCGCGCAGGCGTCCGGGTGCCTCGTCCACGGACGACGGTGGCATCGACATGCGTTGAAAAAAAGCCCGGCTCCAACCGGGCTTTTTTACTGGAACCCCCTGCTTGCGATGGCGCAGTTACGCGGCATCGGACTGGGCACGACGGGTCTGCGCCTTGATCAACCGATCCATGGTGCGCAGCGACTTGTCTTCCAGGGCCAGTGCCGAATCCACCCAGATCTTGGTGATTTCCAGCAGTTCGTCATAGCCCACCGCCTGGGCCAGGTTGCGTGCCGCGTTCATCGCCAGGTACGTGCGCGGGGTGCGCTGCTGCTGGCGGATCAGGTCTTCGGCAGCCTTGATGCCCTGTCCCTTGGGCACCAGCACGTCGACCACGCCCATGGCGTACATTTCTTCGGACGAGTAGACGCGGCCTTCGAGGATGATCTTCTCGGCCAACTGGGGGGCCACGCGGCGGCACAGGAACGAGTACGCGCCCATGCCCGGGAACAGCCCGAACAGTACTTCGGGCAGGCCCATGCCGCAGCCTTCCTCGGCGATGATGGTATGGCAGGCCAGCGCCATTTCCAGGCCGCCGCCCAGTGCATCGCCTTGGATCACGGCGATGGAACGCACGTCACCGCCGAAGCCGGTATGCAGGTGGTGCACACCTTCAACGCAACGCTGGGCATAGGCCAGCAGGCGGTCGCGATTGCCTTCGCGGATGAGCTGGGCGAACAGGGCCAGGTCGCCGCCCAGGTTGTAGGCGGTGGCGTCGGAGGCCAGCACGAAGTGGCGCAGGCGGCCACTGTTGCGCTCGGCGGGCGACAGCGTGATCTGGCTCATCACGCTCCACATTTCATCGAGCATGTCCTTGCGGCAGCAGGGACGGATGCCGGTGGCGGCATCGGCGTGCATGAAGAGCCAGTGGGCGGCGTCGTCGGGGGTCGATTCGGTGCGGATGGTCGCATAGCCGCGGGAATACGGAAGCTTTTCGATGGATTGCATGGGGATTACCTCGGCGGGTTGGCCTGCAGGGAGGACGGTGGGCGGCAGGCCGGACGGGTCCACACGCCGCGATCCTACACCGCCAACCCGGGCCGGAATGCAAACGCCCTGCATAATGTCCAGCGGCTTCCAGAATACCGTCCGGAATCTCGTTCAGCCTTATGCCGCAAGGGAACCGGGCGATTCACATCGCGCCGCGCGGAAGGGGGGCACGCTGACGGGTCAGAATAGGAATTTGATGAAACTGTTATCCGGGGATGATCTGTTCGAAGATTGCCTGCATGGCCCGGTAATCGACTCGAACGCCGTCCAGATTCGCCTGGATCCATTCCCCAGGGTCTATGGTCGACCAATCCAGCGAATGACCCGCACTCAGCGCCAGCTGCTCGAACAGAATGCGTTGGACGCGCCCGTTTCCTTCGCGAAATGGGTGAATCATATTGAGTTCGCAATAATGCTCGGCCAGTTTGCTGCAGAGGGCATCCCGACCAAGTCCCTGCAGCCATCCGTCCTCGGCCATGGCATCAAAGCAGCGTCGCGCCTCGGCTCCGATCCGGCCATGGGTACAGAAGCGCGTGCTGCCCTTGGAAATATCGACATTCCGTACTTCGCCGGCCCAGTCGTACAGGTCGGCGAACAGCGCTCGATGAATGTCTTGAAGAGACTGCAGGCTGTACGGCGGGGGCGAGTATTGGATGGTTCTATGCGTGACGGCCGTGATGTCGCGCTCGGCCGCTTCCAGAATGTCCATCCG
>NZ_JAGXKC010000270.1:0-342 GCF_019091045.1 Stenotrophomonas sp. GbtcB23
AGTTTTCATCGACACTTTGATTGATGGACAGCTGCAACCACAATAGTCAATGTTGTCGGAGGGCAGTTGTGTTGAACCAGCCGCGACCAGAGGGTTGTCAGAAAATCCGAAGCCTGTTGATGGCGGACGACCATTTGATTGTCGCCGAAGGGCTGGCAAGAATCTGTTCCAACTTGGCGGACACGATCGAACTGGTTGTCTCCGGTGAGCAGCTGCTCAGAAGCGTGCGGAGATCGCCTCCAGATCTAGTAATCGCGGAGACGGCGCTGCCGCTCAACTCTGGGCTCGATGTAATGTGGGTTGCAAAATCGGAGGGCTTCGCCTTTCCGTTCTTGATCCTGA
>NZ_JAGXKC010000271.1:0-342 GCF_019091045.1 Stenotrophomonas sp. GbtcB23
CGTCGCTCGGCTGGCTTCCCTTCTTCATGCTAGTCTTCGGCATCGGCGAGGCGCTGAAGATCATCCTCATCGCCAAGACCTGTTTCCTGCCGCTGATGGTGAGCGCGTATGAGGGCGTCCGCAGCCGGCCGCGCAAATACGACGATGTCGCCCGGGCGCACGAACTCCCCTGGTTCGCAAGGGTCCGGCTGGTCGAGGGGCCCTCCATCCTGCCGGCGATCCTGCCCGGTCTCCGGCAGGCGCTCAGCGGGGGTTGGAAAGTCCTGATCCTGGGCGAGATGATTTCCTCCGCGGCGGGTCTCGGCTACCTGATGATGTGGGGTCGCAAGGCCTTCCAGCTCG
>NZ_JAGXKC010000272.1:0-341 GCF_019091045.1 Stenotrophomonas sp. GbtcB23
CATGGAGCCCATCGACGGTGGCGCTTCTGGCTTCTTCAACAGATCTCATTGCCGCTTCATGTTCCGATATGGCGCTTCACCTGATGAAGTGCTGGTCGACGTAGTGGAAGTGGATTGGCGTGTTGGCGTCCGGGGGTCCCATCACTATCGGGCAGATAGCCGTCATGAGAGTTGGAAGGACATCTCTGAATTTGCCCGTCGCTATGCGGCGTCGCAGCCATTCAAGTTCATCCTGTCATTCCAGTTCGGAACTCTTTATGCAGTCAGGGACGAGCATGGACTAAGGTTCGTAGGTCCAATGCCTGAAGGCTGAATTCCAACAAGGCGGTCAGATGGTGGAA
>NZ_JAGXKC010000273.1:0-340 GCF_019091045.1 Stenotrophomonas sp. GbtcB23
ACCGCCGACCTTGGCGCGATTGACGTCATCGGCTGCCGAGACGCCGTCCTTCGACATGCGCATGTCGTGCGGCCCGTTCCTCTGGAAAGAAAAGCCGCGATCGGCCTCGTCGATCTGCATCGAGGAAACGCCAATATCGAACACGACGCCATCGAGCCCGCCTTCGGGCACATGAAGGCCTAGCTGCGAAAACTGCGAATGGATGAGTTTAAGATGGCCTTCGGAGGCGTCGTCCAACGCCTGTCCGGCCGCGACTGCCGTCGGATCCCGATCGAGAGCGATCACGTCGGCACCGGCAGCAAGCAGAGCGGACGGATAACCGCCCGCTCCAAAAGGGACG
>NZ_JAGXKC010000274.1:0-338 GCF_019091045.1 Stenotrophomonas sp. GbtcB23
TGGATAAAGCGATACCTTCGCTGGGCCGGGGCGAGCCGAGGCCGGCGAACGCTGATCGGGGTGGGAGATGATCTGACGTCCGCCGAGGAGGCGACAGTCCTGTTTCGCGGCAGGGCTTACCCTTGGTACCGACCGAAGTACGCCTCGTCGGACGTGCTCATCAGGGCGTCTACCGTACGTCATGGGCAATCCGTCGAAGCTCGCTCCCAGAAGGCCGCGTTCTCGCGCCTTGCCCCGTCCATGGGGCCAGGTCGTGACTTCTTTCTTGAGCTTCCTCAGGCGCTTGAAAGACCGATGGCGCGTATCACGGCCTCAGTTGCGGCGAAGTTCCGCGAGTC
>NZ_JAGXKC010000275.1:0-335 GCF_019091045.1 Stenotrophomonas sp. GbtcB23
CAGTGAACTGGGTCGGCAACACGTTAGAAGCCCCGTTGCCTTCGGGCGGAAAAGCGCTTCACTTGATCCAGCATCTACCCTTGGAAGCCGAGGATGGAAGCGGCGGGACAGCAGTGCGAATCAAACTATTTGCTACTCATCCCACGCCCACCTACGCCTTAGCTACGCGGTTAACCGCGCAAGCACTGCGCACGAGATAGGGCTCCATCCATCGGCGTCATCTAAGGCGCGAGCAAGGCCCTGAGCGCGTTTAGGCTGCAAACTGCGCTTTTTTTCGCAGGATGTCTTGAGCAAGCGCTGTCTCGTGCAGCCACAGGCTCAATGCCTGGGGCTCT
>NZ_JAGXKC010000276.1:0-334 GCF_019091045.1 Stenotrophomonas sp. GbtcB23
GCTGACGATGCCAGCTGCCGCGCTCCATGCCTCTGTTTCGCATGAGCTCCCCGCCGACTCGCCCTGTCTGGCCGACCTACAGGCCCGCCACCTCGCCGTCGGTGGCGTCAGGAAAAGCTCGCTGGCCCCTTTGCTGAGCCAATACCGAAGCCGGAAGTCGTATTTGATGGGCGGTCCGGCGCTCCATATCTTCGTGGTCTCACTGCGCTGCCATCACACCTGCAGCTACTGCCAAGTCTCGAGGCAAGGCGTAAACGCTCAAGCGTTTGACCTAGCCGACGCCCCAGCAGAACTGGCGGTGGAAAGACTGTTCGATTGGCCAAGCCCTGAGCTC
>NZ_JAGXKC010000277.1:0-334 GCF_019091045.1 Stenotrophomonas sp. GbtcB23
TGAATGCCGGCGTAAACGCAGGCCCGTGGCGGTTTCGGCAGCGCTCGGCGCTGTCGCACACCAGCGGCGGCATGGACTGGAATTCGCTGTCGGCTTACGCCCAGCGCGACATCCCCTCACTGCGCTCGCAGCTGATACTTGGCGACAGCTTCACCAGTGGCCAGATCTTTGACTCCGTGGGTTTCCGCGGTGCCAGCCTGGGATCGGACGACCGCATGCTTCCGCAATCGCTGCGCGGCTATGCGCCAACCCTGCGCGGCGTTGCAGCCACCCAGGCCCGCGTGCAGGTATGGCAGAGCGGGAATCTCATCTATGAAACCAGCGTGGCGCCTGG
>NZ_JAGXKC010000278.1:0-334 GCF_019091045.1 Stenotrophomonas sp. GbtcB23
ACCTCCCGCTGCGCGATGGCGAGCAGACGACGGCGGTCAATCAGGGCGTTCCAGGCGTGCTGGCCGACGCAGGGCCGGACAGTTGGGGCCGCCGCCTGCTGGAGCTGGAACGGGGCCCCCCGAATACGCCGCTCGATCTGCTGCGACTGAGCAACGGCAGCGGAACCGGCTGCCTGCTGTTTTCGCAGTCGCGGACGCGCCCTGCTCCTCCACGTGCGTTGCTGCCGCTCACCGACCTCGCCGAACTCGAACAGGCGGCACGGCACGCCATCCTGGGGGGGCCGATACCGCCCGAGGCAATGCAACACATCCTCGATGCGGGCAGCACCCTGGG
>NZ_JAGXKC010000279.1:0-334 GCF_019091045.1 Stenotrophomonas sp. GbtcB23
CCATGAACGACAAGTCCATCAACCCGCCGTACACTTCTTACCGCAGCTTCATGAATCTCATGAGCGAGCTGAAGGAGCATGACGTCATGCCTTCGGCCAACGACCGCAGCTATCTGAGCAAGCGCTCGGGGACGGAGAAGACTGCGCTGATTGCTCCCCTCAAGTGGTTTGAGCTTGTCCACGACGACGGCACCCCGACCGAACGCTTGGAGAACTTCATTGCGGCGGACGAGCAGGAATCCAAGACCCTGCTCAAGGAGATGGTCGAATCTTCCTACCGAGCTATCACTGACGGAACCCTCAATCTCCGCTGTGCGACCACCTCACAGCTCGC
>NZ_JAGXKC010000028.1:0-56379 GCF_019091045.1 Stenotrophomonas sp. GbtcB23
GTCGAGTTTGGCAAGCGTGACGGAATTCCACTGTTGGCATGGCCGCTTCGCACCCGCAGCGTGGAAGGATTGCGCGCGATGCTCGTCAATGGAGCTGATCCGAATGCGCGACAAGTGCAGGAGATCGACGGCAAACCCTTCAGGTTCAACAACGCCATGATATATGCCGTCCGGTTGGAGGATCCCGCTTTTCTGCAGCTGCTTCTGAAGCATGGCGGCGACCCCAACACGCGGAGCAGTGGCGGGGAATCGCTGCTGTTCCAGGCGTTCATCAACGGCAACCAATGGAAGAACGTCCAACAGTTGGTGGAAGCGGGCGCGAAGGTCAACGAGAACAACCTGGGCAAGGCTGATACGGTGTTGAGCTGGTATACCGCCCGCGGTGGTTTCGACGCGGCGTACTGGCTGCTGGAGCACGGCGCGGACCCGACCCTTTCTGCACCTGCTGCGTCGGGATCAAGCAGTCCCGCGCGCCAGATGATGGTGGAAGACATCTATTGGGAAATCACCACGCCCGATCTTCTGCCGTGGCAGAAGAAATGTCAGCAATGGCTGATCGCGCGCAACATCCCGCGTCCGCCGATGCCTGAGCACATTCGCAAGAAGCGGGAGGCGTTTGGCTTCCCGACCAGGGAAGAGGATATTCCGCTGCTCTGAGCAGCCGGGCAGGGCCCGGCTCTACGGCGAGCGGTGCGGCAACCGCCTACTGCAGGAGCGCGCTGTCTAGCGGGAGGTGCATGCGCACGCGTGCTGCCACGCAGTCGATGCGGAAGCGGCGCGCGCGAACCGGCTCGCCGTCCAGGTTGAGGGTCATCGGCTCGTCGGCGTCTATTTCCACCCACGGCGCGCGGGTGCGCTCGGCCACCTGCTCCAGCGCGCCCTGCTTGCCGCCACGGATCAATGCGCCCAGCGTCGAGGCGACTTCGCCACTCAGCTCCGGGATCACGGTGAGATCGAGCAGGCCGTCATTGACCAGCGCTTCGGGGCACAGCACCTGGCCACCGCCGGCCTGGCGGCCGTTGCCGATGCCGAGCGCAATGAACCCGCCCTCCCAGTTGAAGTCCGGGGTGCGCAGCCGGGCCTGGATGGGTTCGATCCGGCCCAGCCGGGAGATACCCGTCACCAGGTAGGCCAGCCCGCCGAGCACCTTCTTCAGGCCCTCGTCGGTCTCCACCGTCACTTCGGTGCCGAAGCCGCCGCTGGCCACGTTGGCGCACCACCACAGGTCACCGTCGGCGTCGATGCGCAGCAGGTCCAGCGGGCACGCCGGCTGGGCCAGGATCATCTGCAGCGCCTGGATCGGCTCCTCGGGAATGCCGGCGGCCGTCGCGAAATCATTGGCGGTACCCAGCGGCACCAGCCCCAGGGTCGGCAGCGCGTCCGCCGCCTCATCGCGGTGGGCCAGGGTTTCCGCCACTTCGCTCAGGGTGCCGTCGCCACCGGCGGCGATGATGGTATCCACGCCGTGCTCGATGGCTTCGGCCACGTAACGCTCGGCGTCACCGTCTTCCCAGGTGACCCGGGCCTCGATCGTCACCCCCTGCTCGCGAAGCGCATGCACCGCCTCACGCAGCTCGACGTTGCCCGTGGACTTGCCATTGAGGATCAGACGCCAGCGAGGACCACGCATACCGCACTTCCATGGGAGGGGGAGGCGCAGGCTATCAGCCCGGTGGCTCAGGGGCAGTGAACGTCATCAAACGGTCACTGATTGCCCGGAGAATGGAAGTCCATAGCAGGGACGATGGATGGAGGCAGGATCAGCCTCCCGCTATTCCCAGGGCCGCATTCGCAAGGGTGCGGTCTTTTTTTTGGGGCCGGGGGCAGACCGAGCGCATCCCATCTATATGCTCGACCAGGCCTTGCGGAATGGCGGACCACATGGGGTCCAGTACGAAGTCGACGCCTTCGCGCCTCGCCAACTTCGCCGCGGGTACGAAATCAGCGTCACCGGCCATCAGAACGATCTGCCGAACCTGCCGCTTCAGGGCGAGGAAAGAGATGTCGATGCCTATTCGCATGTCGACCCCCTTCTGCCTTATCACTGGATGGACATCTTCGGCCGCAAGATCGGCAAAACGACGACGCCCCTTCAGAAGATCATCAAGTACGCCCGGACTGGCAGACCACGCATTGAAGTCGGTCAAGTGGCCGAGTCGCAGAAAAAAGCCCCCGTTTCGGCCGTCCCGCGATCAGTAGGGGGGCGTACTTGGAGGGCTGGATGGATCGATTCTGTTACGGGAACATCTGCGTGACAAGGCATTTGTGCCTATCGGCTACAGCTAGAACATTGATAGCCCCGATGATGGCCTTCGCCGCATATGCGTTCAATCTCCGCCGGCGAATGCCTTCAGGGCTTCTCCCTCGAGGCGGTACACCGTCCACTCGCTCTGTGGCTTGGCGCCGGCCGCCTCATAGAACCGGATCGCCGGTTCGTTCCAGTCCAGCACCGACCACTCGAAGCGGCCGCAGCCTTCGGCCACTGCGATGCGGGCGATGTGCTGCAACAGGGCCTTGCCGGCGCCACTCCCGCGACTGGCCGGGCTCACGTACAGGTCTTCCAGGTAAATGCCGTTGCGGCCCAGCCAGGTAGAGTAGTTGTAGAAATACACCGCGTAGCCGATCGCCTCGCCACCGGTTTCGCAGATCAGCGCGCGCGCCTTGGCGCCCTCGCCGAACAGGCTGGCGACGATGCCCGCCTCGTCGGTCTGCACCGACGATTCGGCCTTTTCGTAGATCGCCAGCTCGCGGATGAAGCGCAGGATCAGCGCGGCATCGGCAGCGGTGGCCTCGCGGATCTGCAGCGCCGGCGCACCCATGCTCAGCCCCGTGCCTTGGCTACGTTGTGGCGCATCTGGTCGATCACGTCCTTGTAGCTGATCGGCGCGTTGAAGATCGCCGAGCCGGCCACGAACGCGTCGGCGCCGGCCGCGGCAATCGCGCCGATGTTGTCGGCCTTCACCCCGCCGTCGATCTCCAGGCGCACGTCGCGACCGCTGGCATCGATCTTCTGGCGGACCACGCGCAGCTTGTCCAGCGCAGAGGGAATGAAGGCCTGGCCGCCGAAACCGGGGTTGACCGACATCAGCAGCACCAGGTCCAGGTCGTCCAGCACCCAGTCCAGGATGTCCACCGGGGTGCCCGGGTTGAGCACCAGGCCCGGCTTGCAGCCCAGCGAGCGGATCAGCTGGATGGTGCGGTGCACGTGGCGGCTGGCCTCGGGGTGGAAGCTGATATAGGTCGCGCCGGCCTCGGCGAAGTCCGGAATGATGCGGTCCACCGGTTCCACCATCAGGTGCACGTCGATCGGGGCGGTCACGCCATGCTTGCGCAGCGCCTGGCAGACCATCGGGCCGATGGTCAGGTTCGGCACGTAATGGTTGTCCATCACGTCGAAATGCACCCAGTCGGCACCGGCGGCGAGCACGTTGTCCACCTCTTCGCCGAGGCGGGCGAAGTTGGCGGACAGGATGGAGGGGGCAATGATGCAGTTGGACATGGCCGGGGCCTTCAGGACGTAGAGAGGGGGCCGCGCGCGCTCAGCGCTTGCGCAGGGTCTTGATGCGGTCGTAGGCGGCGTTGAGCTGGCGCGACTTGCGCTCGGCCTGCTGGCGCAGCTCGGGGGCGGCGCCGACGACCTTGTCGGGGTGGTACTGGGACATCAGCCGCCGGTAGGCCAGGTCGATCTCGGCATCGGTGGCCTCGGAGGTCAGCCCCAGCTCCCGGTACGGGTTCTCCCTGTTCAGCCGGAACCAGTCGGCATCGAAGGCATGGCCGATCAGCAGGCCGACCACGGCACCAAACAGCGGATTGGGCCTGAAAAGCAGGGCGCCGGCGATGAATCCAAGCAGTTTTCCGTACCAGCGCATGGTCGTCGGGGCGGCCGGGGCAACAAAGGAACCTCATTTTACGTCACAGCGGCCCCAACCCGCTTTACACTAGGCCGCCCGCTGTCCCTGCGGGCCCTCCGGGTGCCCTGGACAGCCGTCTCGACGAAGCCCCAGGAGTGCCCGTGCCGACCACGTTGTTGCAATCCGATCTCCCCGGCCTGCCCTTGCGCCATCGCGGCAAGGTGCGTGATGTTTTCGACATTCCGCGCGAACGGCTGCCCGCCGGCACGCCGCCGGGGGACTACCTGCTGATGGTCGCGACCGACCGTCTGTCGGCCTTCGACGTGGTGCTTCCCGATCCGATTCCCGGCAAGGGCGAAATGCTCTGCCAGGTCTCCAACTTCTGGTTCGCCAAGACCGCGCACCTGATGCCCAACCACCTCACCGGCATCGACGTGGCCAGTGTGCTGCCCGAGGGCGTGGACCCGGCGCTGTACGCCAAGCGGGCGGTGGTGACCCGCAAGCTCAAGCCGGTACCGGTGGAAGCCATCGCCCGCGGCTACCTCATCGGCAGCGGCTGGAAGGACTACCAGCGCACCGGCAAGGTCAGCGGCATTGAACTGCCCGATGGCCTGCGCCAGGCCGAGCAGCTGCCCGAGCCGATCTTCACCCCCTCGACCAAGGCCGCCGTGGGCGACCATGACGAGAACATCGATTTCGATGCGATGGTCAAGGCGGTCGGCGCGGACCTGGCCGAGCGCGTGCGCGATGCCACCCTGCGCATCTACAAGTTCGCCGCCGATTACGCCCGCGAGCACGGCATCATCCTGGCCGACACCAAGTTCGAGTTCGGTACCGATGCCGATGGCCGCCTGTACATCATGGACGAGATGCTGACGCCGGATTCCTCGCGTTACTGGCCGGCCGACGAGTACGAAGTGGGCACCAGCCCGCCGAGCTACGACAAGCAGTTCGTCCGCGATTACCTGGAGACGCTGGACTGGGGCAAGACCGCCCCGGGCCCGAGCATCCCGGCGGACATCATCGAACGCACCCGCGCCAAGTACGCCGAGGCGCTGCAGCGGCTGGCCGGTATTTCGGTGGATTGATGCCGCCGGTAGAGTCCGGCTTGGGCGGTAGAGCCGACTGTTAGTCGGCTGCGGCGGTAGAGCCGACTGTTAGTCGGCTGCGGTGGAGCAGCGGACTGACAGTCCGCTCTACCCGCTCCGCTCTACCCGCTCCGCTCTACCCGCCCCGCCCTACCCGTCCGCTGTCGGGAGTATTCTGTGGTCACTCCGGAGGCTCAATGTCCACGACGACCCAGCTTGTGCGGCCCATCGACCGCTATTTCGCCAGCTATTCAGACGATCACCGCAATACGCTGAACCAGCGCATCCATGTGGTGGCGGTGCCGGCGATCCTGTGGTCGGTCATTGCCCTGCTCTGGTGCCTGCCGCCGCTGATCACCTGGTTCCAGTACGGGGTCTGGGCCGGCCTGGCGATGTTTACCGCGTGGTGCTTCTACAACCGGCTGTCGCGCCGGTTGGGCCTGGGCATGCTCGCCTTCTTCTTTGTATGCGGCTGCACCTGCCGGCTGCTGGAAGCCGAGATCGGGCTCGCCAACCTGGCCTGGCTGGGGCTGGGCGTGTTCGTGGTGGCCTGGGTCGCGCAGTTCATCGGCCACAAGTTCGAGGGGCGCAAGCCCAGCTTCCTGACCGACCTGACCTATCTGCTGATCGGGCCGGCCTGGGTGATGGCCAAGGCGTACCGGAAGTTCGACCTGGCGTATTGACCGGCCCAACCTGAACGAAATGGATGCTCACTCCTGCTGCACGGCAGCGGGTCCAGCATGGCGGTGGACGCGATCCGGGGAGGGTGGTTCGTTCATCTGCGCGGTGGCTGACGCGCGGGCGGAGGCCCTGTCGTTGCTGGGCTGAACGGTAGCGAGATCACTCATGGCGCAAAGTGCCGGCAACGTTTCCATACGGCGCTGAACAACCCCGAATGGACCACCCTGCCGACAGCAAAAGATGAATCACGCACGTTGCCTACAGTTGGTGGCGTAATCGGGTATATCGGCGACAAATCCCCGCCTGTTAGACTGAAAGGCCTGCTCGTGAATCCCGCATTCCCTGCATGAATCCCAGCCTTCTCCTGCTGCTCGCCCTGCCCTTCCTGCTGGCGGTGGCGGTCATTGTGTTCCGCCACAGTTCCCGTGCCACGGCCGCCTGGCTGGCCGCGGCCGCCCCTGTGGGCGGGCTGGCGCTGCTCGCGACGATGACCCCCGCGATCCTTGATGGCGGGGTGGTGCGCAGTTTCGGGGACTGGCTGCCGCAGATCGGGCTGGCCTTCTCGGTGCGGCTGGATGGGCTGGCCTGGATGTTCGCCGGCATGGTGCTGGCCATCGGCGCGCTGGTGGTGATGTACGCGCACTACTACCTGAGCGCCAAGGACAACGCGCACCGCTTCTACTGCTACCTGCTGCTGTTCATGGGCGCCATGCTGGGCATGGTGCTGTCCGGCAACCTGTTGTTGCTGATGGTGTTCTGGGAAATGACCAGCATCAGCTCGTTCCTGCTGATCGGCTTCTGGTCGCACCGCCAGGATGCCCGCGAGGGCGCGCGGATGGCGCTGGTGGTCACCGGCGGCGGCGGCCTGGCCCTGCTCGGTGGCGTGCTGCTGATCGGCCGCATCGTCGGCAGCTTTGAACTGGATGCGGTGCTGGCCGCCGGCGATGTGATCCGCGCCAGTCCGCTGTACCCGTGGGCCCTGTTCCTGGTGCTGGCGGGCATCTTCACCAAGAGCGCGCAGTTCCCGTTCCACTTCTGGCTGCCACATGCAATGGCCGCGCCGACCCCGGTGTCGGCCTACCTGCATTCGGCCACCATGGTGAAGGCCGGCGTGTTCCTGCTGGCCCGGCTGCACCCGGCGCTGGCCGGTACCGACCTGTTCTTCTATACGGTCAGCGGGATCGGCGCGCTGACCCTGCTGATCGGCGCCTGGAACGCGATCTTCCAGCACGACCTGAAAGGGCTGCTGGCCTATTCGACGATCTCGCACCTGGGCCTGATCACCCTGCTGTTCGGCCTGTCCACGCCGATGGCGGTGGTGGCCGGCGTGTTCCACATCCTCAACCACGCCACCTTCAAAGCCTCGCTGTTCATGGCCGCCGGCATCATCGACCATGAAACCGGCACGCGCGACATGCGCAAGCTCGGTGGCCTGCGCCGGTTGATGCCGTTCACCAGCGCGCTGGCGATCATCGCCTCGCTGGCCATGGCCGGCATTCCGCTGCTCAACGGCTTCCTGTCCAAGGAAATGCTGTTCGCCGAGGCCATCACCGCGCAGGGACCGGAACCCATGCGCATCGCCGTGTCGATCGCCGCGCTGCTGGCCGGCGTGCTGGGCGTGGCCTACAGCCTGCGCTTCGTGCATGACACCTTCTTCGGCGAAGGCCCGCATGACCTGGACCGGGTGCCGCACGAGCCGCCGCGCTTCATGAAGGTGCCGGTGGAGGTCCTGGTGGTGCTGTGCGTGGCGGTCGGCGTGGCCCCGGCGATCACCGTGGCCCCGATCCTGCACGCGGCAGCTTCCTCGATCCTGGGCCCGGCCATGCCGGCCTACAGCCTGTCGGTCTGGCACGGCTTCAACATGCCGCTGATGATGAGCATCGCCGGTGTGCTGGGCGGCATCGCCCTGTACTTCGGCCTGCGCCGGCTGATCAACCTGCATGCGGTGGTCAGCCATGCCATCGGGCGCAACCTGTTCCACAAGCAGCTGGACCTGGTGTTCGGCTTCGCCCACCGGCTCACCCAGGGCCTGGCCAACGGCAGCCTGCAGCGCATGCTGATGGCGCTGGTGGTGGTGGCGATCATCGTGGCCGCCGCCCCGTACGTGGCCAATCCGGTGTCGCCCAACTGGCCTTCGCCGCAGCCCATTCCGTTGCTGGGCTGGGCGCTGTGGGCGGTGATGATGGCCTGCGCGCTGGGCGCGCTGTTCGTCTATCGGCAGCGCCTGCTGGCAGTGCTGGTCGCCGGTGGCGTGGGCCTGATGGTATCGCTGACCTTCGTGTTCCTGTCCGCGCCGGACCTGGCGTTGACCCAGCTGCTGGTGGAGATGGTGACGCTGGTGCTGATGCTGCTGGGCATGAACTACCTGCCGGCGCAGTCGCCGCCGGAGAAGTCGCGCTGGCGCAAGCGCCGCGATGCACTGATCGCGGTGATCGGTGGCGGCGGCCTGGCCGCCATGGCCTACAGCGCGATGACCCTGCCGCCCAACACCATGGCCGGCGAACTGCTGGCGCGTGCGCTGCCCGAAGCGTACGGCGAGAACGTGGTCAACGTGATCCTGGTGGACTTCCGTGGCTTCGATACTTTCGGTGAGATCACCGTTTTCGGCATCGCCGCACTGGTGGTGCACGCCATGCTGCGGCGTTCGCGGATGGCGCCGGAGCAGATCATGCCGGGCCCGCCGATCAAGCTGCCGGTACCGGCCGACCTGGCCCAGGTGATGTTCCCGCTGACGCTGACGGTATCGATCTTCCTGTTCCTGCGCGGCCACAACGCGCCCGGCGGCGGTTTCATCGCCGGCCTGGTGCTGGCGGTGCCGCTGCTGATCCAGTACGTCATCCAGGGCACCACCTCGGTGGAATCGCGCTTCGGCTTCGATTACATCCGTTGCATCGGCGCAGGCCTGCTCATCGCCATCGTCAGCGGCTGTGCCTCGATGCTGTTCGGCGTGCCGTTCCTGACAAGCGGGCACCTGGACCTGGAGCTGCGGCTGATCGGCACGGTGCCGTTGGCCAGCGCGGTCGGCTTCGATACCGGCGTGTACCTGGTGGTGTTCGGCGGGGCGATGCTGATCCTGTCGATGATGGGCACGGTGAAACCGTCGCGCACCCGCAACTCGCGCAAGGGCGAGATCGATCCCAACAACCGTTCGGCACGCACCGGGGAGACCCACTGATGGAACTGGCCCTGGCAAGCGCGATCGGCGTACTGGCTGCGATCGGCATCTACCTGCTGCTGCGCGCGCGCAGCTTCGACGTCATCCTCGGCATGACCTTCCTGTCCTACGCGACCAACCTGCTGATCTTCTCCGGCGGCCGCCTGGTCACCGGCAAGGCGCCGGTGCTGAAGGAGGGCGTGGACAGCACGCTGGGCAACTACACCGATCCGCTGCCGCAGGCACTGGTGCTGACCGCGATCGTCATCGCCTTTGCGATGACCGCCGTGAGCATCGTGCTGGCCATGCGCAGCCGCAGCGACAACCACAGCGATCACGTCGACGCGCACGAGGATGAGGCTGCAGAGCTGGCCGATACCGCGCCCGGCCGGGAGGGTGGCCCGTGAACCATGCGGTGATCCTGCCCATCCTGATTCCACTGTTCGGTGCGGCCTGTTCGCTGTTCGTCGAACACCGCCGCTACGGCCCCAAGGTGCAGCGCACGGTGGCCTGGACCACGCTGGCCGCGCTGGCGGCGTCGGTGGCCCTGCTGTTCGCGGAGACCGCCGATGGGACCATCGCGGTGTACCTGCTGGGCGACTGGCCCTCGCGGCTGGGCATCGCGCTGGTGGCCGACCGCCTGTCCAGCTGGATGCTGCTGACCACGCTGCTGCTGGCCGTCCCGTGCCTGCTGCACGCCTGCTCGGGCTGGGACCGGCGCGCACCGCATTTCCATGCGCTGTTCCAGTTCCAGCTGGTGGGCCTCAACGGTGCCTTCCTCACCGGCGACATCTTCAACCTGTTCGTGTTCTTCGAGGTGATGCTGATCGCCTCCTACGGCCTGCTGCTCAGTGGCGGACGCGGGCTGCGCATGCGCATCGGCCTGCACTACGTGGTGTTCAACGTCACCGCGTCCACCCTGTTCCTGATCGCACTGGGGCTGCTGTACGCCTCCCTGGGCTCGCTCAACATGGCCGAGTTGTCCCAGCGCATCGCCGAGGTGCCGCCCACCCACCTGACCCTGGTGAAGGCAACGCTCGGCCTGCTGCTGCTGGTGTTCTGCAGCAAGGCCGCACTGATGCCGCTGTACCTGTGGCTGCCCGAAGCCTACGCACGCGCACCGGCAGCGGTGGCGGCGCTGTTTGCCATCATGACCAAGGTCGGCCTGTACGCGATGCTGCGGGTAAGCTCGCTGTGGTTCGGCGAAGACGCAGGCGCCATGGCCGGCTATGGCTCCCAGTGGCTGTTCTGGGCCGGCGTGGCCACGCTGATCCTGGGTGGGCTGGGCGTGCTTGCCGCCGCCCGCCTGCGCGTGCTGATCTCCTACCTGGTGGTGGTCTCCGCAGCCACGCTGTTCATCGCCTTCTCCGTCCGCACCCCGGAAGTACTGTCGGCCGGGCTGTACTACCTGCCGCACAGTACGTTCGTGGCTGCCGCCCTGTTCCTCATTGCCGACCTGATCCGCCGCCGCCGCGGTGGCGCCAGTGATCGCAAGGAAATCATCGCGCCGATGCCCGGCAAGGAAACCCCGGCGGTGCTGTTCCTGATCGCCGCGGTGTCGGTGGCCGGCCTGCCGCCGCTGTCCGGCTTCCTGGCCAAGGCGGCGCTGCTGGCCGGCATGCCGCCGGCGTACACCGGCGTGGTGTGGGCGGCGGTGCTGGGCAGCAGCCTGATGGTGATCGTGGGCATCACCCGCGGCGGCATCCGCCTGTTCTGGCGGGTGCCGGTGCTGGAGGAGGGCGTACCCCCGCCGCGCAAGGCGCCCACCCGCACCGTGGAGCTGTTCGCCGCCGCGCTGCTGCTCTGCTACGGCATCGGCATGAGCGTGTTCGCCAACCCGTTGATGCAGTACACCGACGCCATGGCCGCCCAGCTGCTCACGCCGCAGGATTACGTGGGCGGACTGCGTGCGACCACGCCGGAGATCCGCCAGCCATGAGCCGCCGCCCGTTCCTTCGCCGCCTGTTCCCCTCGACCTCGCTGAGCGTGATGGTCACCGGCTTCTGGGTGCTGATGTCCGACAGCTTCACCCTGGGCCAGATCCTGCTCGGCATGCTGCTGGGCGTGGTGGTGCCGCTGTTCGCCGCGCGGCTGGACCGCGAGTTCGCGCGCATCGGCTCGCTGCGACCGTTGCCCAAGCTGATCTGCGTGACGCTGTGGGACATCCTGGTCTCCAACATCCGCGTGGCGGTGCAGGTACTGGGCCCGGAGCGCCGCATCCACCCGGGCTTCATCTGGCTGCCGCTGGACATCGCCAACATCCACGGCATCGCCGCACTCACCAGCATGATCACCCTGACGCCGGGTACGGTGTCGGCCGCGTTGTCCGATGATCGCCGCTACCTGCTGGTGCATGTGCTGCACCTGGACGATCCCGACGAACTGATCCGGCAGATCAAGCACCGTTACGAAGCCCCGCTGATGGAGATTTTCCCATGACCGGTTTCACCTTCATCCAGACCACCATGGCCGTGTGCATGCACGTAGTCGGGCTGGCCATGCTGCTGGCCACCTGGCGCCTGCTGCGCGGGCCGACCGTGCCCGACCGGATCCTGGCGCTGGACACGCTGTCGGTGACCGCCATCGCCGAGCTGATGCTGTTCGGCATGTACCTCAATTCGGCGGTGTATTTCGAAGCGGCGCTGGTGATCGCGATGCTGGGCTTTGGCAGCACCGTGGTGCTCAGCAAGTTCGTGCTGCGCCGGGACATCGTCGAATGATCACCTTCATCCAGGTCGCGCTGTCGCTGTTGCTGCTGTTTGGCTGCTTCTTCATCCTGGTCGGCGCGCTGGGTCTGGTGAAGCTGTCCACGTTCTTCAAGCGCCTGCATGCACCGACCAAGGCAAGCACCTTGGGCGTTGGCTGCGTGCTGGCCGGTTCGGTGCTGTACCACATCTTCCTGGGTGAGGACCCGCAGCCGCGCGAGCTGCTGATCACCGTGTTCCTGTTCATCACCGCACCGATCAGCGCGCACATGATGGCCAAGGCGGCGCTGTCGCTGATGATGGAAAAGCGGCCGAGCCTGCCCGGGCACGAGACCGCGAAGGAAGAGCAGTTGCCGCCGCCGTTGCCGCGCAACGTGACAGAGGGGCGCGATGACGACGAACGCGTCGCCACGCGCACGGATCCTGGCGCGCCCCCGGAGTCGTAGGGGCACGCCATGCGTGTCCTTACCCGATCAGCGCAAGCTCCAGCGCGATCCACGCCACGAACGCCACCAGCAGGATCCCGCCCTCGCGCCGGCTGATGGTCAGGTCGCCCTTGAGCATCGGGTACAGCACCAGCACGAAGGCGATCGCGGCCGGCAACTCCAGCTTCACGAACGATTCGGGCAGCGCCAGCGGGCGCAGCGCGGCCATGCCGCCGACCACGACCAGCAGGTTGAACAGGCTGGAGCCGATCACGTGGCCCAGCACCATGTCACCCTGGCCACGGCGCGCGGCGATGATCGCGGCAGCGACTTCCGGCAGCGCGGTACCGATGGCCACCGGCAACAGGCCCACCAGCAGCGGCGACCAGCCCAGGCTGGCGCCCATCACCGGCGCGGCACCCACGACCCAGCGCGCGCCGTAGTAGAGGCACACGGCGGCGAACACCACCCGCAGCACATTGAGGAACAGGCCGGTGCGGGTCATCGCATAGCCGGCAATCGCTTCGCGTACCGGCTCGGATTCGCGCCGACCGTACCGCAGCACGAAGGCCAGCAGCCCAACGAAGCCCAGCAGCAGCAAGCCGCCTTCCCAGCGCGCGATCACCCCGTCCAACCCGAATACGATCAGCGCCAGGCTGGCTACCGCCAGCAGCACCAGCAACGGCGAGAGCAGGCGTGCCCGCACCAGCAGCGGCGCGGCAAGTGCCGCCAGCGCCAAGGTCAGGCCCACGTTGACGATGTTGCTGCCCACCGCATTGCCCAGCGCCAGCTCCTCGGCGCCGACCACGAACGCGCGGGCGTTGACCACCAGCTCGGGCAGGGAGGTACCGAAGGTCACCAGCAGCAACCCCGCCACGAAAGGAGAAGCACCGAAGCGCTGGGCCAGCCCGGAGGCGGCCTTGACGATGGAGTCGCCCCCGAGTGCAAGCAGCAGCAGGCCCAACAGGAACCAGGCAGTGGCAGCGATCATCAGTGGATCCCCAGGTGGCGTGGCCCGATTCTAGGGCCAGTCATGGCGCGGCGTACAACCCGGCCCGTGCCGTGGCTCAGGAGCAGCCTTCCACGTAATCCACCTGCGGGGTCTTGCCGACCCGCCAGGCGGTGACGTTGCCATCGCCGTTGATCTCGAAGTTGACGATCGCCCCGCCCTCGGCGGCCGGGCGCACGCGCAGGTTGTGGCCCTTCTCGTCGTACTTGTGCGGGGTCAGGTCGCCGCGATCGGGGTACAGCGTCTGCAGCTGGCCCAGCGACATGCCGACCTTGCCACCGCCCGGCGCCACGATGCGGTCGTTGCGCACGTCGTAACGCACCAGCCGCTTGCCCTCGATCATCAGGACCACGTCATCGGCCTGGCTGCCCTGCGGGCGCAGCGCGTGGCAATAGTCATCGGGAACGTCACCCTGCAAGGGCTCCTTCCAGGCGGTGCGGACCTCGTCCAGGCTGGCACCCAGGGTCAACGGGCCATACCCATCCAGGCGCGCAGGACCCTGCGCCGCAGCATCTGCGGCGGGTGCAGTGGCCGTGGTTGCGGGTGCCGCAGGTGCCGTCGCGTCTGCGGCCGGCTCCACCACCGCTGCGTCGGCGTCGGCCGACGGGGGCTCTGGATGGCGGTCGCAGCCCGCCAATGCGATTGCGATACCGAGTGCCAACACGCTTGCCAGCTGCTTCATATGCACGCCCTCCTGTCAGTGGCTCGCAGGCTAGCGTGGAGCGCGTGCAGCCGGTGCATGCATATCGTGCTTGTCATCACAGTTACACCTGCGGCGTTCAGGCTCGGCCTGCACCGCTTCGACCCACGCCCATGCAACCGCGCAAGACCGACCTCGCCCGTGACGCCCTGCAGGCCCACCGCGCGCCCCTGGACATGCGCCAGCGGCGCCTGCTGATCCTGTGCGATGGCCAGCGCGACCTGTCCCAGCTCACCGCGATGATCGGCCCGGAAGCATCGGCCATGGTGATCCAGCTGATCCAGGCAGGCTACCTGATGTCCTCAGCGCCGCCCGAGCCCATGCCAGCGCCGGTGCCGGTTGCACCGACCGCTGCGGGCCCGGCCCCGGCCAGTGCTGCGCCCGCCACCGAGCGCCGCCGCTCGCTGGTGGCCGCGCGCATCTACCTGCTGGGCATTCTCGAACTGCAGCGGCACCCACAGGCCGCCGCGTTGTTGCACACCCTGCAGCAGGCGCGCAGCGACGAGCAGGTGGTGGCCGCGCTGGGCAGTGCCCTCGACGCGCTGCCCGGGCTGACCTCCGCAGGCTATTGCGAGCGCGTACGCCAGCGCCTGTTCGAGGTGCTGCCGGAGACACATCTGGCACAGCTTGAGCAGGCCGGCGCGGTCGCCGGCTGATCGCCGCGGTCGCGTGCGTGGTTACGCCTGGAAGTTCTTCTTCAGGCCCTGCCAGCAGTGCTGATAGCCACGCTGGCGGTGCGCCGCGTCCATGGCCTGCGCGGTGGGGCGAATCACGCCACGGGTTTCGAACATGAAGGCCATGGTGTCCTTGATCACGTCGGGCCGGCTCAGGTCGGCAGCGGACGCCTTCTCGAACGTGGCAGCATCCGGGCCGTGGCCGCTCATGCTGTTATGCAGGGAGGCGCCACCGGGCACGAAACCTTCGGCCTTCGCGTCGTAGGCGCCGTGGATCAGCCCCATGAACTCGCTGGCGATGTTGCGATGGAACCACGGCGGCCGGAAGGTGTCCTGGGCCACCAGCCAGCGCGGCGGGAAGATCGCGAAATCCATGTTGCTGGTGCCCGGGGTGTCGCTGGGCGAATGCAGCACCAGGAAGATCGACGGGTCCGGGTGGTCGTGGCTGATCGAGCCGATGGTGTTGAAGCGGCGCAGGTCGTAGCGGTAAGGCGCGTAGTTGCCGTGCCAGGCCACCACGTCCAGCGGTGAGTGATCGATGTCCGCACGCCACAGCTGGCCCTGGAACTTGGCGATCAACTCGAAAGCGCCCTCGACGTCTTCGTACGCCGCGTGCGGCGTTTCGAAATCGCGCGGGTTGGCCAGTCCGTTCGACCCGATCGGGCCGAGGTCCGGCAGTTTCAGCAGCGCACCGAAGTTTTCGCAGACGTAACCGCGCGCCTGCCCATCCGGCAGTTCCACGCGGAAGCGCACCCCGCGCGGGATCACCGCGATCTGCTGCGGTTCGATCTCGATCACGCCCAGCTCGGTCAGCAATCGCAGGCGTCCCAGTTCCGGCACGATCAGCAGTTCGCCGTCGGCGTCGTAGAAGTAGCGCCCCTGCATGTCCGCAGTGGCGGCATACAGGTGGATGCCGACGCCGCCATGCGCGTCGGGCGAACCATTGCCGCCCATGGTGTACAGGCCGTCGACGAAGTCGGTCGGCGCGGTGGGCAGCGGCAGCGGATCCCAGCGCAGCTGGTTGGGCGACACCGCCCCCTGCGCGAAATCGCCGTGCAGGCGCGGCTGCGCATAGGGCTGGAAGTCCCCATGCGTGACCGCCGGGCGGATCCGGTACACCCAGCTGCGCCGGTTGCTGCCGCGCGGCGCGGTGAACGCCGTGCCCGACAGCTGTTCGGCGTACAGGCCATGCGCCACCCGCTGCGGCGAGTTGCGGCCCACCGGCAGCGCGCCGGGAACCGCTTCACTGGCGAATTCGTTGCCGAAACCGGTCTGGTAGCCGCGCGATTCGAGGGAGGTGGGCATGGTCGGAGGTCCGTTTTCGTGGATTACAGCACGCCGCGCTTGATCTGGTCGCGCTCGATGCTTTCGAAGAGCGCGGTGAAGTTGCCTTCGCCAAACCCTTCATTGCCCTTGCGCTGGATGATCTCGAAGAAGATCGGGCCGATGCAGTTGGTGGTGAAGATCTGCAGCAGTTTGCGCTGCTTGGTCTCCGGATCCGCATCGATCAGGATCTTGTTCTTCGCCAGCCGCGCCACGTCTTCACCATGGCCGGGCACGCGCATGTCGATGACCTCGAAATACGTTTCCGGCGTATCCAGGAACGCCACGCCCTGCGCACGCATCGCCTCGACGGTGTCGTAGATGTTTTCGGTGAAGCAGGCGATGTGCTGGATGCCCTCACCCTTGTAGGCGTCCAGGTATTCGTTGATCTGGCTCTTCGGGTCGGACGATTCATTGAGCGGAATGCGCACGATGCCATCCGGTGCGGTCATCGCCTTGGACACCAGGCCGGTCTTGAGGCCCTTGATGTCGAAGTAGCGGATCTCGCGGAAGTTGAACAGGCGCTCGTAGTAGTCCGACCACTGCTGCATGTTGCCGAAGTACAGGTTGTGGGTCAGGTGGTCGATGAAGGTCAGGCCGAAACCGACCGGGTTCTGGTCCACGCCGTCGATCGGTGCGTAGTCGGTATCGAACATGCTGCCGGCGGCGCCATAACGGTCCACCAGGTACAGCATGCAGTCGCCGATGCCCTTGATGACCGGGGCCGGCACCGCCTTGGTGTCCGGCTTGAAGTCGATCGCTTCGGCACCGTTGCCGAGCGCCATCTGGAACACCTCATCGCCCGGCTTCTGGAAGCGGATGGCGAAGCCACAGGCGCACGGGCCGTGCTTCTCGGCGAAGTCCGAGGCGAACGAATCGGGCTCTTCGTTGACCAGGAAGTTCACTCCGCCCTGGCGGTACACGGTGATGGCGCGCTGCTTGTGGCGCAGCACGGCAGTGAAGCCCATCTTGCGGAAGTATTCGTGGAGCTCGGCGCCACGACCGGCCGGCGCGGCGAATTCAACGAATTCGAACCCGTCGATGCCCATCGGGTTCTCGAAGGTGGTGACCTGCATGCCCGGGTTGGGGGCGTGCGACGCGGTTGCGGGCTGGCTGCTCATGACGTGGCTCCAAAGCGGCCCACCCCCGGAAAAAAACCAGGTGCGGGCGGAAGGCAGACCCGCGAGAATGCGGAGTCCGGAAAGAAGGTTATAGTTTCACATGAAACCACCATCAAGGTGCACCGCAGCATGAGCCCACCCGATCCCAGCAGCCAGACCATCCGTGCCACGCACGCCCTGCTCGACCTGGAGCAGTTCCTGCCGTACCGGCTGAGCGTTTTGTCCAACCGGGTCAGCGGCAACATCGCCAAGCTGTATGGGGATCGTTACGGCTTGGCGATTCCCGAATGGCGGGTGATCACCATCCTGGCGCTGTACCCGGGCTCATCGGCGAGCGAGGTCTCCGACCGCACCGCGATGGACAAGGTGGCGGTCAGCCGGGCCGTGGCCAGACTGCTCGAACGCGGCTTCATCAAGCGTGAAACCCACGGTGATGACCGCCGTCGTTCGGTGCTGGCGCTGTCGGCGGCCGGGTTCGAGGTCTACGAGACCATCGCCCCGCTGGTGATCGAGATCACCCGCAAGCTGATGTCGGTGCTGAGCGAAGACGAGGAGCAGATGCTGGAGAAGCTGATCCTGCGCTTGGCCGGCGAAGGCCTGCAGCGGATGGATGAGGGCTGACGGATGCGCGTACCGACCAACGGTCGGTACCTACCGAGGGCTTGCCGACGGCGGTCATGCCGTTCGGTAGGTGACGACCGTTGGTCGTCCACGCCGTCAGCTGAGGTGCTTGCGCCTCGCGTGTACCCAGGGGGCGGCCAACGCGCCGATGGCGCCGGCGGCCAGGCCCAGTGATGCCGCCACCGCAGCGGCTTCCAGCGCGCCCGGAAGGGCCAACGCGGCGATCACCAGCAGCGCGGCCGGCAGCGCGATGAAGGTGGCCAGGAAATAGCGCCAGCGCGGCGCCCAGGTCCCGACCTGGAGCAGGCTGACCGGCATCCAGGTTTCGCCGGAGGCATCTTCGGCGATCCTGGCGACCACCTTGGGCAGGTCCACTTCCACCGGGCCCTTGCCGGTGCGCGCGGTGGCCAGCGCGCGCGCCACCTCGTCGACCGACGGATACGACGTCGGCCACGCCACCGGCGCAGCGACCCCATAGGCGGTCAGCAGCGGCACGCTCAACCACGGCGCCAGCAGCGGCCGCAGCTTGCGCCGGTCCAGCACGCACCAGACCTGGGCGATGCCATTGGCCACCACGCTGTACAGGGCCAACTGGCCCGGCTCCGGGTACGGCAGCACATGTACCCGCGCCGCCATGCTGGTGTAGCCCATATCCCGCAGGAAGCCGGGCCGGGTCCGGCCCTCGTGCGCCCAGGCCAGGCCCAGCGGCGCGACCAGGTAGGCCTCCGCCGGATCCTTCACGCCTGCCGTGGCGCGGTCGTCGCTGGCCAGGAAGAACGCCAGCGATTTCGGTTCGGCCACATCGGCCTGGCCCCAGCGGCCGCTGTCGCCCAGCACGTGTTTGAGCGGCAGCCGCGCGGGCGCGGTTTCGGCCTTGGTGGCGTTGTGCAGGTAAGGCAGCACCGAGAGCACGAAGCTCTGCAGGTCCACCCCGCGCGTGCCGGTGCCCTGCCATTCGCTGGGCAGCAGGCCCACCAGCGCCGGGTTGCGGGCCAGCTGGTCGAGCTGGGTCTTCTGTTCGACCAGCTTCTGCACTGCCGCCTTGAGCAGCACGTTGTCGGGAACCGACACCTGCGGCAGGCGGTACAGGGTGGCGGCAACGTCCGGGATGTCGGTTTCGCCAGCATGGGCCAACGCGTCGTCCAGCAGCACCTCCGCTGGCGGCAGGCTCACGCCGGTCGGTGCGTCTACGGTGCTATCGGAAGTTCCAGGCTGCATGCGCTTCGATCCATGAGGTCCTTGGAAATAGCGGCAGGAGACCGGGCAACTGTAGAGCGGCCCGGTGGTCCGCTGGCGTTGATTCATCCGTTGCGCCAAGCGCAGCGGACTGACAGTCCGCTCTACCGGCGTGGTCTGCAGGGTGCGTTTTTTCAGGGCGCCTTCGGCGGCGCCCATTCCTTCATGAAAGCGAAGAAGCGTTCGCGGTTGTAGCCCTTCGGCTGGCCCTTGTCGGCCTCCAGCTCGCCGGTGAACTGCGAATGCAGGAGCGCGCCCTGCGCATCCAGCACGAACAGGTGCGGGTAGCCCTTGATCTGCGGGAACTGCGACAGGAACGCGGCGTTCTCGTTGTCTTCGCTGTAGTTGACCTTCATCCAGACGTAGTTGGCATCGCGGAAGCTGCGGATCTCCGCATCACCCTCGATGAACGCATCCAGCAGGTGGCACCACGAGCACCACTCCCCACCCACGTCCAGCACGATCCGCTTGCCGCCACGCTGGGCCTCGACCTTGGCCGTGGCCAGGTCGGCGACCGGGTCGCGGGCCGGATCGAACTGCGCGTTGAGCCCGGCAACCGCGGCGACATCCGCCGCGGCCGGGGTGTTGCCCGAGGCCACCGGCTGGCTGGGATCGGCCACCGGTGCTTTCTGTTCGGTGGTGTCCACCGGCTGCGCAGGCGCCGCGGTGGGTGCCGACGGCGAGCAGGCGGCCAGCAGGCCGGCCACGATCATCGGGGACCACCAGGTGTTCATGCGCATGGCGGGCCTCACTTGACGCCGTGCATCAGCTTGTTGATCAGCGGGGCGATCAGGAACAGCACCGCGCCCGAACCAATCAACGCCCAGAAACCGAAGGTGTAGCCCTTCAGCGCAGACTCGACGGTCATGCCGCCTTCGCCGCTCACCGCGCCGGCAAAGATGCCCGACAGGTTGTTGCCGATGCCGGTGGACAGGAACCAGCCGCCCATGCCGAAGCCGACCAGGCGCACCGGTGCCAGCTTGGTCACCATCGACAGACCGATCGGCGACAGGCACAGCTCACCGACCGACTGGATGACGTAGACCATGAACAGCGTCCAGAACGGGATCTTGCCGTCCACGACCATCGACGACAGTGCCAGCATCAGCAGCGCGAAGGCCGCGCCGTTGAACAGCAGGCCCAGACCGAACTTGCGCGGAATGGATGGATTGGCACGGCCCAGCTTGATCCAGGTCCAGGCCACGATCGGGGCCAGGGTGATGATCGCCACCGAGTTGACCGACTGGAACCACGCCGTCGGGAAGGTCCAGCCACCCAGGTTGCGGTTGACGATGTTGTCGGCCAGGAAGGTGAAGGAGCTGCCGGCCTGTTCGAAGAACATCCAGAACATGACGTTGAAGGCGAAGATGATCAGCATCGCGATCACGCGGTCGCGCTGCACCTTGCCCTCGCGGATGCCTTCCACCAGCAGCAGCACCGCCAGCGCCACGAACAGCACCCCGAGGATCCAGGCCAGCGCGGTGGCGCCGGTGGACAGCAGGAAGTAGGCGACCGGAATGGCGACCAGCGAACCGATGAACACCATCACCACGCGGCCCATGCCTTCGGCACCGACCGGCGGTGCACCGATTCCCTTCAGGCCGGCGCGGCCGACGTAGAACCACACCAGGCTGAGCAGCATGCCGATGCCCGAGGCGATGAACACCATCTTGTAGGACGGCATCGCTTCGGTACCGAAGACCTTCTCGGCCAGGAACTGGGTAAGCACCGGGGCGATCATCGCGCCGACGTTGATGCCCATGTAGAAGATGGTGAAGCCCGAATCGCGGCGCTCATCCTTCAGGCCGTACAGCTTGCCGACCATGGTGGAGATGTTCGGCTTGAACAGGCCGTTGCCGATGATGATCGTGGCCAGGCCGAACTCGAACACTTCCTTGTTGGGCATGGCCACCATGAACAGACCGGCGGCCATGATCACCGCGCCGGTCAGGATCGAGCGCTGGTACCCCAGCACCCGGTCGGCCACGTAGCCACCGAAGATGGCCGCGGCATAGACCAGGGCCAGGTAGGCACCGTAGGTGCGGCTGGCCGCAGCCTGCCCGGCCGCGTCGCCGTCGAAGAACTGGGCCACGATGTACAGCACCAGCGCCCAGCGGATCCCGTAGAACGCGAAGCGCTCCCAGAACTCGGTCATGAACAGCATCCACAGCGGGCGCGGGTGGCCCAGCGTGGTCTTGAACTCCGGCAACGCCGGTTCGGGAACGGATTTCGCGGCGGCGTCTACGCTCATGCGGGATTCCTGGGTTCGGTGGAAGACATGCACGTCCGATGTGCGAAACAACGCGGGAGAATCCCAGAACAACGGCGTTCACGTCAAATACACACCGATGTGTGCAGCTGGCCGCATGGTCGCTGAACTTGCATCTGCAACTACCGCCGCGCAGCCGCCAGCGCAGCA
This sequence comes from Stenotrophomonas sp. GbtcB23, assembly GCF_019091045.1. Classification (NCBI taxonomy): domain Bacteria; kingdom Pseudomonadati; phylum Pseudomonadota; class Gammaproteobacteria; order Lysobacterales; family Lysobacteraceae; genus Stenotrophomonas; species Stenotrophomonas sp. GbtcB23. The sequence goes on from NZ_JAGXKC010000028.1 coordinate 21,008, forward strand.
ACGGCGGGGCTTCCCGCACCGTACGGTGGATGCCACGGGAATACATGAATAGGCCCGGGAACCGGCCCGCCGGCTCAGGCGTCCGGCGGCATCGGGTCGTCGTTGCGGATCGTGGTGCGCACCTGGAACAGTTCCGGGAAGAAGGTCAGCTCCAGCGCCTGGCGCAGGAACCCCACCCCGCTGGAACCGCCGGTGCCGCGCTTGAACCCGATCACCCGCATCACGGTGCGCATGTGGCGGAAGCGCCAGAGCTGGAAGGCGGTTTCCAGGTCCACCAGGTCCTCGCACAGCGCGTACTCGCGCCAGTAGCGGTCGGTGTTCTGGTAGATCCGCTCGAACACCGGATGCAGCGCATCGTCGGCCACGTGCGGCTGCCGCCAGTCGCGATCCAGGTAGCCGGCCGGAATGGCGTGGCCGAAGCGGGCCAGGTAGCGCAGGAATTCCTCGTACAGGCTGGGCGCGTCCAGCACCTGCTGCAGCTGCGCCTGGCCTTCCGGGTCGTGCGAGAACACCTGCAGCATCTGCGCGTTCTTGTTGCCCAGCAGGAACTCGATGTAGCGGTACTGCAGCGACTGGAAGCCCGACGACGGGCCGAGCACGTCGCGGAACCCCATGTATTCCGACGGGGTCAGCGTTTCCAGCACCGACCACTGTTCGGTCAGCTGGCGCAGCACCAGCTTGCTGCGCGCCAGCACCTTCTGGCACTGCCAGACCTGGTCGCGCTGCAGGAAGCCGATCGCCGCACGCAGCTCATGCCCCAGCAGCTTCAGCCACAGCTCCGAGGTCTGGTGCTGGATGATGAAGAGCATCTCGTCGTGGTGGGGCGGATTGGACAGCGGCTGCTGCGCCGAGAGCAGCTGGTCCAGCCGCAGGTAGCCGCCGTAGGTCAGGCGCCCCTCCAGGTCGGTGTGGATACCGGCTTCAAGGTCGCGTTGGTTCTTGTCGACAGACATGGCGGGGGCCGCTGGAGGGGGCCAAAAGGGTAGCGCACCGCCTGCACCTGCGGGGGGCGTCTGCCATGCGCAGGCGTGTGGTGGGCGGGCGGGGACCGGATTCTGCGCGGCAAGCCGGTGAGGCCCTGCCCCCGCCCCCCCTCCGGCACGGTCCGCTCATGCCCCGTTGATACAACTGAATACGTTGAAGCCATTGGCCTTCCGGGCCCCTGATGGGGTATACCGGGCCGATGTCCCCCGGGACAGTTGCTGCGCCGCAGGACGGCTTTTTCGTACGCCTTCCTTAACATGGCAATTCATATCATTTGTAACTTCCTGTCGAAGGTGCAGTACGCAATGACGGTTGCCGCTGAGTTCAAGATCGAATACCTGCAGTACCTGGACACGGACGGCACGCTCGTCCGCGATGACCTGCCCGAAGCCCTGCGCGACCCGCGCGCGCTGCTGCCGATGTTCAAGCAGATGCTGTTCGTGCGCGTGTTCGACGGCAAGTCGATCGCGTTGCAGCGCACCGGCAAGCTGGGTACCTACGCCGCCTGCCTGGGCCACGAAGCCGCGCATGTCGGCATCGGCGCTTCCATGCAGAAGGATGACGTGTTTGCCCCGTCCTACCGCGAGTACGGCGCGATGTTCATGCGTGGCGTGCGGCCGCGCGACGTCCTGATGTACTGGGGCGGCGACGAGCGTGGCAACGACTACGGCGGCAACGCGGCCAAGGACTTCCCGTTCTGCGTGCCGATTTCCACCCAGTGCCTGCACGCCGCCGGCGCGGCGCTGAAGTTCAAGCTCAACCAGGAAAAGCAGATCGCCGTGGCCGTCTGCGGTGACGGCGGCAGCTCCAAGACCGACTTCTATGCCGCACTGAACTCGGCCGGTGCCTACAAGCTCCCGCTGATTCTGTGCATCGTCAACAACGGCTGGGCCATCTCGGTTCCGCGTTCGGCCCAGACCGGTGCCGAAACGCTGGCGCAGAAGGGCCTGGCCGGTGGCCTGCACTGCCTGCAGGTGGACGGCAACGACCTGATCGCGGTGATGGCCGCCATGCTGCAGGCGCGCGATCGCGCGCTGGCCGGCGATGGCGGCACCGTGCTGGAACTGATGACCTACCGCCTGTCCGACCACACCACCGCCGATGACGCGCGCCGCTACCGCGACGATGCCGAGGTCAAGGATGCTTGGCAGCGCGAGCCGATGCTGCGCCTGCGCAAGTACCTGATCGGTGCCGGCGTGTGGAGCGAGGAAGAGGAACAGGCCTGGACCGTGGAGTGCGGCAAGCGCGTGGATGAAGAGGTGAACCTGTACCTCAACACCCCGGTGCAGCCGGTCGAGGCGATGTTCGACTTCCTGTATGCCGATCCGCCGCAGGACCTGCTGGCCCAGCGCGCACAGGCGATTGCTTTGGAGCAGCGCCATGGATGAGATCAAGAACGGCGCGCCCGGCGCGCAGACCAACGCCGCCGACAGCGCTGCCATCGCGCGCGGAGAAGAGAGCATGACCACCACGCCCATCACCCTCATCGAAGCCATCACCCAGGCGCTGGCGTGGGAGCTGGAACACGACAAATCGGTGCTGGTGCTGGGTGAGGACGTCGGCGTCAACGGCGGCGTGTTCCGCGCCACCGCCGGCCTGCAGCAGCGCTTCGGCGCCGACCGCATCCTGGACACCCCGCTGGATGAAACCACCATCGCCGGCCTGACCATCGGCCTGGCCGCGCAGGGCATGAAGCCGGTGGCCGAAGCCCAGTTCGATGGCTTCATGTACCCGATGGTGGACCACATCATCTGCCACGCCGCGCGCCTGCGCTACCGCACCCGTGGCCGCCTGCACTGCCCGATGGTGCTGCGCGTGCCGTGGGGCGGTGGCATCCGCGCGCCGGAACACCACAGCGAAGCCAACGAGGCGATCTTCACCAACGTGCCGGGCCTGCGCGTGGTGCTGCCGTCCTCGCCGCAGCGCGCCTATGGCCTGCTGCTGGCCGCGATCCGCGAACCGGATCCGGTGATCTACATGGAACCCAAGCGCATCTACCGCCAGTACAAGGAAGTGGTGGTCAACGATGGCGAAGCGCTGCCGCTGGACGTCTGCTTCGTGCTGCGCGACGGCACCGACGTGACCCTGGTGACCTGGGGCGCGCAGGTGAAGGAAGCGCTGGAAGCGGCCGACAAGCTGGCCGGCGAAGGCATCAGTGCCGAAGTGATCGACGTGGCCACGCTGCGCCCGCTCGACTTCGCCACCATCGCCGAATCGGTGGCCAAGACCGGCCGCTGCGTGATCGTGCAGGAGGCCCCCAAGACCGCGGGCTTCGGCGCCGAGATCGCCGCGCGCCTGGCCGAGGAATCGCTGTACGACCTGCTGGCACCGGTCGAACGTGTCACCGGCTACGACACCCACATTCCGCTGTTCCGCCTGGAAATGAAGTACCTGCCCAGCGTGGACCGGATCGTGAGCGCGGCCAAACGCGCGGTGGCGGCGGGCTGACATGCGGGCCAGACTTCTGGGCCCGTACCGCAGCCAGTACCCCAACCCGCTCCGGTTCCGCACCGGCCAGATCGTCGAACTGGGTGTTCGTGACGAGGAATGGCCGGCGTTTGCCTGGGTACGCACCGATGACGGGCGTGCCGGCTGGGCACCGGTGGCGTGGTTGCAGCTGCTGGACGATGGCCGCGCAGAGGCCCTGCGCGACTACGACGCCCGCGAACTGGACGTGGACAGCGGTGAAATGGTCAAGCTGCATCATGAACACGGCGGCTGGTGGTGGTCCGAACGCGCGAACGGCGCGACGGGCTGGCTGCCGGCCCGCGATCTCGAACTGCTGGAAGAGAACTGCACATGAGTGAGAACAAGAATTTCCACCTGCCCGACCTCGGCGAAGGCCTGCCCGACGCGACGATCGTCGAGTGGTTCGTCAAGGAAGGCGACGTGATCACGCTGGACGAGCCGCTGGTCTCGATGGAGACCGCGAAGGCGGTGGTGGAAGTGCCCTCGCCGTTCTCCGGCAAGGTACTGAAGCTGGCCGGCGGCGCCGGCGACATCATTCCCACCGGCAGCGTGCTGGCCCAGTTCGAACTGGACCCGAACCTGCCGCAGCGCGCCGACGGCCAGGACACCGGCCACAGCCATGGCCATGCTGCCCCGGCGGCCACCCCGAGCACCGGCCAGCCCGCCCCGGCCCAGCCGGACAAGGTGGTGGCGTCCGATGACGGTGGCGAGATCGCCAAGCCGGGCGCCGATCGCGATGACGCCGGCACCGTGGTCGGCGCGATGCAGAGCTCCAATGCCGTGCACGCCGAACAGGCGGTGGCGGTCGGCGGGGTCAAGGCCGTGCCGGCCGTGCGTGCCACCGCGCGCAAGCTGGGCGTGGACCTGGGCCGCGTGCGCGCCACCGGTGCCGATGGCGCGGTGACCATGGCCGACGTCAAGCAGGCCGCCGCCGATGGCAGCGCCAAGGTCGGCGCCACGCCGGCGGCATCGGCCGCTGCACCTGCAGCCGCTGCCCCGGTGGCCGCTGCCGCACCGGTCTCCCGCGCTGCCGATGCCCGCGCCCCGTTGTCGGCTGCGGGCAAGCCGATGCGTACCCAGCCGCCGGGCGTGGTGGCCAAGGGCCAGCCGGAACCGCTGAAGGGCGTGCGCCGCAACATGGCGCGGGTGATGGCCGACGCGCACAGCAAGGTCGTGCCGACCACGCTGAACGACGATGCCGACATCCACGCCTGGGTGCCGGGTAACGACGTCACCGCCCGCCTGGTGCGCGCCATCGTGGTGGGCTGCCAGAAGGTGCCGGCGCTCAATGCCTGGTTCGATGGCGATGCGCTGACCCGCACCCTGCACGCGCACGTGGACGTGGGCATCGCGGTGGACACCGACGACGGCCTGTTCGTGCCCGCCCTGCGCAATGCCGACGTGCTGGATGCGCGTGGCATCCGCGAAGGCGTGAACCGCCTGCGTGAGCAGGTGGAAGCGCGCTCGATCGCAGCCTCCGAGCTGAGCGGCTACACCATCTCGCTGTCCAACTTCGGCATGTTCGCCGGCCGCTACGCGACCCCGGTCGTGGTGCCGCCGTGCGTGGCCATCGTCGGTGCCGGGCGCGCCCGCCACCAGATGACCCCGGTGATGGGCGGCGTGGAAGCGCACAAGGTGATCCCGCTGTCGGTCACGTTCGACCACCGCGCTGCCACCGGCGGTGAAGCGGCGCGCTTCCTGCGCGCGATGCTGGACGACCTGGCCCTGGCGAACTGATCCACCCGCCCGGATGTGTCTGATGCGATGACGGCCACCCCAGGGTGGCCGTCATCATTTTCAAGCATGGCGGATCACGCCAGTTGGGCGGATCCGATCACATGGACGCCAGGCTGTGGTTGCAGTGCCGCTTCGACCATCGCAGCGGCGATGCGCTCGGCGGGATTGATCCGCCACGCGCGGGGAAGCACCGGCCCCAGCGCGCCCAGTACCAGGCTGGCCAGGTGCTCGCCGGTGCGGCGTTCGCTGCGCTCGCCGCCGATCAGCCCCGGTCGCACCAGGGTCAGCGACGGGTAGCCGAGACCGCGCAGGTCCTGCTCCAGCCTTCCCTTCACCTGGTTGTAGAAGATCCGCGAGCCCGGGTCCGCCCCCATCGCCGAATTCAACACGAATGCATGCGCACCACGTGCCCGCGCCTGCGTCGCCACCTGGAGCGGGTAGTCATGGTCGATCCGGGCAAACACCTCGCGGCTGCCGGCCTGCCGGATCGTGCTGCCCAAGGCGCAGATCACCGCGTCCACCGCCCACCAGTCCGCCTCCAGCGGCAGCTGCTCGAAGTCCACCACCGGATTGAGCAGCGCGGGGTTGGACGTTCCCAGCGGACGCCGTGTCGGCGCCACCACCGCGTCGCAACGCGCGTCGTCCAGGAGGTGTTGCAGCACCTGCCCGCCGACCAGCCCGGTCGCGCCCACCAGCATCACCTTCATCGCATACTCCTGCCGTCCGATTCCCTACCATCGTGGCACAGCGCCGGGTTCAAGCCCGCGACACCGCCGCCGATACTGTTCCAACGTCTCCCCCCGTCCGGCGCCCGCAGCCGGTGACCCACCAGGACCCGCCGCATGAAGGACCCGCAGGACGCTCTTCCCAGCCCCAGCCCCGGCACCGCCGTGGGTCGGCTGCTGTTGCGCCGGCAGGCGAAAGACAGCGCGGCCGGCGCGGCAGCGGACGCCCCCGCGCTCAAGGGCGGCAGCAGCGCGATGCTGCAGCGCCTGTTCGCCGGGGCCGACCAGCCCGGACCGCTGCTGGCCGCGTTCGCCCACGGCATGTCCACCCTGCCCGGCGAGCTGGGCGACATGGGCCTGCGCCTGCAGTCGGCGCAGCGCAGTGCCGACTGGGTCAGCTATGGCCGCGCCATGCGCCAGCTGATCGACAAGTACATCCGCACCATCGAACAGGACAGCCCCGACGGCCAGCCCGACAGCCTGCGCCTGCGCGAGCTGCTGCGCCTGACCCTGGGCGTGACCGTGGCCAGCCTGCTGCAGAACATGCCCGAGCTGAAGGACGAGCCGGTGCAGTTGGCCGCCGACCTGCGCCAATGGCATCCCGGCCAGCCACTGCAGCCGCTGGAGCTGCGGCTGCGCGAACTGACCCACCAGATCGGCGTGCGCAGTGATGGCTGGCAGGAACAGCAGGAACTGCTGCTGAGCCTGTTCGACCTGCTGCTGGACAACATCGGCGAGCTGCTCGACGACAGCAGCTGGCTGCACGGCCAGGTGCATGCGGTGCGCGCGCTGATCAGCGGGCCACTGGACCGCGACTCGGTCGAACAGGCGCGCGCCAACCTGCGCGAGGTGATCTACAAGCAGGGCCTGCTCAAGCAGGGCATCGTCGAATCCAAGGCGGCCATGAAGAGTCTGATGGGCGGCTTCATCGAACGCCTGGACGGGATGGCGGTCAGTACCGGCGAGTACCACGACCGGATCAGCAGCTATGCGCTCGCGCTGAAGGAGGCGCGCAGCATCGCCGATCTCAACCAGCTGCTGCAGGACGTGCTGCAGGACACCGGGCGTGTGCAGGAGCAGGCCTTGCAGGCGCGCGACCATCTGGGCAACGCGCGCCGCGAGGTCGAGCAGGCCGAGGCACGCATTGCCGAACTCGAACAGGAACTGCGCGATGTGTCCGGGCTGGTGCGCACCGATCCGCTGACCGGCGCGCTCAACCGGCGCGGCTTTGACGAGCTGCTGGAACGCGAGCTGGCCCGCGCGGAGCGGCACTCACACCCGCTGGCGCTGGCGCTGCTGGACCTGGACGATTTCCACCAGACCAACAGCAGCTACGGGCATCCCGGTGGCGACGCGATCCTGCGCCACCTGGTCACGGTCTGCCAGCTGCTGCTGCGCAGTACCGACACCATTGCGCGTATCGGTGGTGACGAGTTCGTGCTGCTGATGCCGGAAACCCCGGGCGCGGACAGCATGTCCACCGTGCTGCGCCTGCAGCGCTCGCTGGCGCAGCGGCCGGTGGAGCTGGACGGGCACCGGGTGCTGGTGCACTTCAGCGCGGGCCTGAGCCAGTGGCAGCCGGGTGAAACCGGCGAGGCCCTGTTGAAGCGCGCGGATGCGGCGCTGTATGCGGCCAAACGCGTAGGCAAGAACCGCGTCCAGGCTGGGTGAATACCGCCACGCAACTCGATGGTGACCGGTGACCGTGGACCGATGGTACCGTTGGGTTGTCATTGTGTTGCGTGGTCAATGCGCCGGCGTCTTCCCACGCATCTTCCGGAACGCGGTCACCGCCGCCAGCACGATCGCACCGGCCACCACGCCCACCACCAGGTTCGCGCCCGCTTCCACCAGCCAGCCCCACGGCGCGACCTTGCCGGCGATCCCCAGCACGAAGTGATGCACCGCCGGCACGTTGTGCACCAGGATGCCACCGCCGACCAGGAACATGGCCAGGGTGCCGGCCACCGACAGAAACTTCATCAGCCAGGGCGCCGACGCCACCAGGCCACGGCCGAATGCCGCCATCGCCCCACCCTTCTTCGACAGGTACAGGCCCGCGTCGTCCAGCTTCACGATGCCGGCCACCAGCCCGTAGACGAACACCGTCATGCCCAAGGCAATCACCACCAGCGCGGTGACCTGGTTGAGGAACGGCGCAGCCGATACCACGCCCAGCGACAACACGATGATTTCGGCCGACAGGATGAAGTCGGTGCGGATCGCGCCCTTCACCTTGTCCTTCTCCCACGCCACCATGTCGACCTTCTCGTCGGCCAGCGCCTTGAGCCGCGCCGCCTTCTGCTGTTCGTCTTCCTCCGGCGAATGCAGGAAACGGTGCGCCAGCTTTTCCACGCCTTCGTAGCAGAGGAACGCGCCGCCGATCATCATCAGCGGCACCACGATCGGGATCGGATAGCCCTTGCCCTTGAGCCAGGCTTCCAGTGCGCTGATCGCCAGCGCCGCCGGCACCAGGATCGCCTTGTTCACCAGCGAGCCCTTGGCCACCGCCCACACCACCGGCAGTTCCCGGTTCGCATTGACCCCGGTCACCTGCTGCGCGTTCAGCGCCAGGTCGTCGCCCAGCACGCCGGCGGTCTTCTTGGCCGCCACCTTGGTCAATATCGAAACGTCGTCCAGCAGGGCGGCAATATCGTCGAGCAACGCAAACAGGCTGGCACCGGCCATGGCAATCCAGAAATCAGAGGGTGGCGCCGATTCTGACCGATCCGGGCACGTTCGTGGAAGATCGGCCGGATTCACCGCCCCACCACCGCCCTGCGGCGACACTGCCGATCTGTCCTGCCCCGGAGCCCTGCTTGAATACCACGCCCGTTGTTCCCGGCTCGCCGTCGCTGGTCAAAGGCATGAACCGCCGCAGCCAGATCCTGCGCCTGCTGCTGCGCTACCGCCATTCCGGGGTGTTTTCCGGGATGAACCTGGATTCGCGCGCGGTCCACGACCTGCCGCCGGAGGGCAACCCCGAGCAGTTCGTCACCGACCTGGAATCGCTAGGCCCGACCTTCGTCAAGCTCGGCCAGATGCTCTCCACCCGCCCGGACATGGTGCCGGTGGAATTCGCCACCGCGCTGGAGCGGATGCAGGAAAAGGTCGCGCCGATCCCGGTCGAGCGCATCTACACCATCATCGAACAGGAGCTGGGCGCGCCCGTATCCAAGCTGTTTTCCAGCTTCGACCCGGTGCCGTTGGGCTGCGCGTCCATCGCGCAGGTGCACCGCGCGCAGCTGCATGATGGCCGCGAAGTGGCGGTAAAGGTACAGAAGCCGGAAGTGGCAGCGCAGCTGCGCTCGGACCTGGAGGTACTGCGCAGCTTCGCATTGGCCGCCGACCACCTCACCCAGGTGGGACGCCGGGTACGCCTGCGCGACTGGCTGAACGAGTTCGCCAAGACGCTCATGCAGGAACTGGACTACCAGGCCGAAGCCGAGAACCTGCAGCGCTTCGGCCAGCACCTGCGTCCGTTCAAGCCGCTGTGGGTGCCGCAGCCGATCTGGGACTACTGCAGCCACCGCGTGCTGACCATGGAGCTGGCGCAGGGCGTGCGCGTGGATATGATTCCCGACGTGCGCCGCACCGAAGAGCCGATGGCACCGCTGGCGGCGGCGCTGATCCGTGGCTACATCGACCAGATCTTCGTGCATGGTGAGATCCATGCCGATCCCCATCCGGGCAACCTGCGGGTCACACCCGAAGGCCGGTTGGCGATCTTCGACCTGGGCATGGTGGCGCACATGCCGCCGCGCCTGCGCGAGCGGCTGTTGAAACTGCTGTTTGCCGCCGTGGACGGGCGCGGCGAAGAAGTGGCCGACGAGATCATCGGCATCAGCACGCGACTGGAAGCCTTCGACGAAGAGCGCTACCTGCGCGAAACCGGCCAGGTCATCGCGCGCTATGCCGCCAGCGGCACGTTCTCGGAAGGCCGCGTGGTGCTGGATCTGGTACGCATTGCCACCGCCAGCGGGCTGCGCACGCCGCCGGAGCTGAGCCTGCTGGGCAAGGCGCTGCTGAATCTGGAGACGGTGTGCCGGCTGCTGTCGCCGGACCTGGATACGCGCCGCATCGTCGAGCGCCAGCTGCAGCACGTCATGCGCGCGCGCCTGAAGAAGTCGCTGTCGGCGGCCAACCTGGCCAGCGAGGCGATGGAAGTGCAACAGCTGCTTCGCGAGGGCCCGCGCAAGATGTCGGACATCCTGGCGTTGCTGGCCGAGAACCGCCTGCAGATGAAAGTCACCGGGCTGGAAGAATCCCGGCTGATGGAAAACCTGCAGAAGATCGCCAACCGCGTGTCGGCGGGCATTGTCACTGCAGCCTTGATTCTTGCTGCAGCGATGATGATGAAGGTCGATACCGGGTGGCACCTGTTCGGGTATCCGGCCATCGCATTCACGTTGATGCTGATCGGTGTATTCCTTGGCCTGGGCATCATCCTCAGTGCATTGCTGTTTGATCGGCGCGCACGTTCAAGGGAAGAACGCGGGCATCGGTAGACGCCAGCGCCCATGCCAGGTGATGAGGACGGCACGCGAAAGCGTGCCGTCCTCACGTGCGTTTTACCCTTTCCACTGCAATGCGGTGTAAGCGCTAACAGCGTGTTTCCAACAAACATTTCAGTCAGGTTCGTGCAGGCATGATCGGGTCATCGGCCTGTCATGTGGGTGTGTTTGGGCAGCCGATCGCACCTGTCTCCGCTGCCGATGATGCCCATGCTCTGGATCCTGCTGCTGTCACTGTTGCTGCTCACCTGGTTGCTGCTCGCTTCAGGTCGCTGGGCATGGTGGAAGGCAGGTCTGATGTCGCTGCTGCTGCTGGCGCTCAGTGCATGGTGGTTGATCAACAAACTCTCCGGCGATGGCCTGAATGCAGCCACCCTGTACCACCTCGGCGCGGACATGGAAGGCGCCGGCGTCTCCGACTTCAAGGGCTACATCGCCGGCTTCATCGCGCTGGCGCTGCTGTCACTGCTGCCCCTGTTCACCCCCCGGATCAAGCGTTGGCACCACACCGCGCACGGTCGGGGCGTGTTCGCCGGTTTCCTGGCGGTGTGGGTGCTGGCGATCGGGGTCAGCCCGCTGTACCGCGACGGCCAGCGCCTGTACCAGCAGATGCGGCCGGTGGACTACAGCATGGTGGCGCCCGAATACCGCGTGCCGCAGCAGCCGCTGCGCAAGCCACGCAACATCGTGTGGATCTACGGCGAAAGCCTGGAACGCACCTATCTGGATGAAGCCACCTTCCCCGGCCTGATGCCGAACCTCAACCGCCTTGCCGGCCAAGCGCTGGATGTGCGCGGGCTGGTCTCGGCCGAAGGCGGTGGCTGGACCATCGCCGGGCTGGTGTCGTCGATGTGCGGCGTACCGCTGACCACCGCGCAGGGCGATGAGAACAGCATGGACCGCATGGGCAGCTTCCTGCCCGAGGCGGTGTGTCTGGGTGATTACCTCAAGCAGCAGGGTTACACCAACCACTACCTGGGCGGTGCCAATGGCCTGTTCGCCGGTAAGGGCCAGTTCCTGGCCACGCACGGCTTCGACGCGGTGGACGACCTGGCCTGGTTCAAGCAGCAGAAGATCGCCCGGTCGCACTTTTCCACCTGGGGCGTGCATGACGATGTGCTGCTGGACAAGGCGTATGACCGCTTCATGCAGCTGTCCAAGGCGGGCCAGCCGTTCATGCTGACCACGCTGACGATGGATACCCACCACCCCGCCGGGCATCTGCCGGTGGCATGCAAGCGAACCCGCTATACCAGCGACTACGGCGATATCGGCCTGCTCAATGCGCTCAAGTGCACCGATGGGCTGATTTCCAAGCTGGTCGACCGCATCCAGGCCAGCCCGTATGGCGACGACACCTTGATCGTGATCGCGTCCGACCACCTGGCCATGCCCAACGACCTGAGCCACATACTGGCCAAGCAGAAACGCGAAAACATGCTGCTGTTCCTGGGCAAGGATATCGCCCCGCGCCAGCTGGACGCGCAGCACGGCTCCACGCTGGATTCGGGCGCCACGCTGCTCAGCCTGATCGAGCCGGAGATCGGCGAAATCGGGTTTGGCCGCTCGCTGCTGCAGCCCGAGCGTCCCGCCAGCGCCAGCGCGGCGGTGTTCCGCGATGACGGCAGGGACTTCCCGCGCTACCTGGCCTTCTCGCGCTCGCTGTGGCTGGGCGACAAGACCCGCCAGCTGCGTATCGACGAAGAGAACCAGGTGGTGATCGGCCTGCAGCATGTGCAGCCGCCGGTGCTGCTCGAATACGACAAGCAATGGGACCTGAAATCGGTCTACCTGGAAAACACCTCCAAGCAGTTCGACCTGGCCGATCCGGACAATACGCTGGCCTATGTGGACCGCTGCACCGCCTTCGAAGACGGTTCGGCCGATGGCGACTGGTGCGCGATGTTGGTCAACCGCGACAGGGGTATCAAGCTCTACCGCGACGACCAGCTGCGCGAGGGCTTCGCCGTCGATGCGCCGCTGGACCCGTTCAACGGTCCACGCCCGAGTATCCGCCAGGCGCACATGATCACGCAGAAGGGCCGTCGTACCCGTGCCGGCCAGTACATGCTGCAGTTCGTCGCCAAACAGTCGCCTGATCGCGGCTTCTGGATCGAAGCGGTGTCGTCCAAGCGCAAGGTGGTGGTCGCCCAGCAGTGGGTGCAGCCCGATGCGGAAGGGCGTATCAGCGTTCCGTTCGGCCTGGACCATGAAGTGGATGATCTGGAGATCCGCGCGTGGTTGAACCACGCGGAGAAGCTGGCCGTGGACAACTTCGCGCTGATCCCGTCACGTCGCGGCAACCGCGGCTGATCGCGGCAGCGCGGACCTCGCGGCTGCCTGATTCTGCGATGCCACGCACACCCCGGGTCCAGTCAGGTCGGCACAATCGTGCGCCGGCCGATGTCGATCCGGGGAGGCCCTCATTCTGCTGCCATTGCAGGCCGCAGGTCGCCTGGCGACCGCGTCCTTCGCTGCCGCCGGCGCACCGGACGCAACGCAGCACCGCTGCGTTCCCGTCCAGCTGTACAACACGACATCGCACCCTGCGACGGATCGCTGCCGACCGGATGCCCCGCTGCCGCACACGTTGACGCGGCTCCTGCGCCGATGCCCACTGCTGCCGTCGGAGCTCGCCCTGCTGGAAGCCCGTCTGCTGGCCCTGCTGGTCGACGCAACACCGGATGAGCTTGCTGCGCACCTTGCGCAGGCCGTACGGGACACACCCGTGGCAGGGCGCCGGTCTGCGCTGTTGCAGGCCATGGCCGGTTGGCAAGCGGCACCCTCGCCTGCGCAGGATGCGTGGCACCGGGAGTGCACGCAGGTGGTCGCTGCCATCGTCAGCGGCCTGGGCCGCCTGCAGTGCCGGCGTGCTGCGGGCATCGCCCTGCACGGCATCGCCAACCTGGCACTCGGGCCGCAGGGCGCCCAGCTGCTGGCCTGGACCCAGCAGGCCAGTGCGCTGCCCCGCGTCCTCCAGGAGGGCACCGCGCTGCCCTGGCTGTGCTGGCTCAGCCAGCTTCCGCTGCCGACGTTGCGCGGCGGTGCCTGGGTGGAGCCGTTGATCGCGGCGTTCCCCACCTGGCTGGAGGCACTGCTGCAGCAGGCCGGTGCCGCGCACGCGGCCCTCCACGCTCAGCTGCAGTTGCCCGCCTCGCCCCTGCGCCTGGCGCTGCTCGCTACCGCGTGGGCACTGTGGTTCCAGCAGCGCCCGGGCGATCGGCCCGGCACGCGCACCGGGCAACGGATTGCCACGCTTCCAGGCGTGCTGGAAAAGCTCGACCTGCTCGGCACCGGCGCACGTCGTCTCTGTACGCCCGTGGCTGACGCCACGGCGCTGGCGCCACCGGCGGCGGCGATACAGCCCGAGCGCGCTGCCGCGTCGCGGGCGGATACCACGCGCCTGCTGGCACCGACCCTGCCGGTTGCAGTCGCTGCGGCGGCGGTGCTTCCTGCCCTCGCCGCTGCGCACCCGCAGCGACGCACGGTGGCCGTCTTCGGTACGCTGGCGGCGGCGGCACTGGGGGGCGGCCTGGTGGCCTGGTCGCGGAATCCGTCGCCTGCCGTCGCGACGGCGGGCAGGACGCCACGCGCGGTTGTGCACACCCGCGCCGCGTCGAGCGGCTCCAACATCGGGCCACGCGACGATGCAGGCCTGCAGGACCAGGCAATGCTGCTGGAGGCGTTGTGGACGCTGCGCGATACCGCCTCGGCGGCCGGGACCGCGAGCCTCCCGGAGCACGCGTTCGCACCCGTCGAAGGTTCGCCGTTTGCGTTGGCCGTGCGCGCGGTCCGCCAGCAGTTGATGTGGCTTTACCGGCAGGACGATTTCCTGCAGACCCTGTACGACGAACGCACTCCCCCTTCTTCGCTCGTGGTCGCCAATGGCAGCCTGAGCGGAACGCGTGCCACCTCCGGCATGCGGGTCGTGCTGCATGGGCAGCCGGATGCGCCAGAGCGCATCCTCTGGTCCCCTCCCACCAATACGATGTTGAACGACCTGCAGCGCACCGTGCGCGAGGCGGGCGGCTGCTTCGACAACGCCGTCAGCGCGCGCCTGGCCTGTGCACTGGGCTTCTATCTCGACCAGGACATGCACGAAGCCGAGTACGCGCCGGCCCGGCTCGACCCGCTCATCCAGCGCCTTGAGCACCGCCTGCAGCAGCAGCCGGACGGACACATCCGCGCGACCAACGAAACCAGCACGCTGTTGCGGTTGAAGCAGCAGGTCCACGCGCTGAAGGCGATCCCGATCCGCGGCATGGAACCCACATGGTCCAGCTGGCGACCGGATCCCCGCTCACACCTGGGCCACAACGCCGCGCTGGCACGCAGCGTGCTGCTGCAGCTGTCGCAGCACCCGGAGGTGATCGCGCTGTGCTGGCATCACCATGTGGATCCCACCCAGCTGGAGTATCCCGCGCACGGCCCGGTGCGTGCCCGTGCCCTCCCGGGCACGCGCATGGCGACGTTGTTCGAGGCCGGCCAGCCACCGGCAGTGCTGGCCCCGCTCGACACGATGCTGCGCGGCATCGCCACGCTGCTGCACGCGCCGGTGCGCTCGGACGGTCGGCTTCGGGTGCCGGAAATGCTGGCCTACTACGCCGCGCCGCTGCCTGCCGTGCCGATGGACGATGCGCAGTTCGACGAGTGCCTGGCCGCGCTCGACCGGCAGCTCGCACCCACGCATCCAGGCATCCCCGCAACCGCGCGGCTGGAGGTCGAATGGGACGACCGCAGCGACTCCCCGCCACAGCAGGATCACCAGCGCCTGCTGGATCGGTTGTGGGAGCGCTTCGACAGCGCACCGGCCACGTGGGACGACGCGCTCGCGCACCAGGGCCTGGTACCCGCCGACGGGTCGCCACTGCATGCCGCATGGCAGGCCGGGCAGCAGCGGCTGCAGCAGGTGTTCGAGCAACCCGGGGTGTGGCTGGCGATGCGACAGGCCAATGCGACCTTCCATTCCCTGCGCGTGGGCGCCGACGGCATCACCGCACGCGTGCGCGGCTCGGGTCGCAGCGTGGTGATCGCCGACGGCCTGACCGACCCGCTACCCGGGCTGCTGCTGGACCAGCTCGACGCCTTGTACCGGATCACAGATCGCCTGGGGCGCTTCTCTCCCGGCACAGCCGTGCCCCTGATCAACGCGCTGCAGTTCCATGGCGCGCTTCCCGCCCCTGCCCAGCTGCCGTGCCCAGCCCCGGTAGCGTGCACCCAGGCGCAGCTGCTGGAGGCCATCGCCCGTGTGCACGCTAGCTGGCAGCGCCGCGCCGCCCCGCTGCCGCAGTGGCGGCAGGCCAGCAACGAACTCCAGGACCTTGGCCGCTTGCTTGCGCGGCGCGCCGATGCGGCCACGGTCGTCCATCGCCCCGCGCTGGGCACCGCCACGGCAACCACGCTGCAGGCGGCCCTGCCGGCATTCGCGCGCCTCATCGCGGACCCGGCGATGCTCGAACTGCTCCAGCGCGAGCACCTCCCTCCACGGTGGATGTCGGTGGATGCAGACGGATCGCTGCGGGTGCAGGACGCGGCAGGTACGCTGCACCTGTTCAACCAGACCCGGTTACTGGACGCGCTGCCCCTCGTACCCTGGGGCGCACTGCGCGAGGTGGCCGGCCAGCTGGGCGGCGTGGTCCGTTCCGACGGCCGGGCCAACGCCTCTGACGTACTTGCCGTACATGGTGGCTGTGGGCCGCGCGAGGCCGGCCACCTAGATGGCCCTGCGCGATGCGTGGAACGCCTGCTCGGCGAACTGAGGCTGGGCATGCGCGCCGACCTGCTGCACGCGGCGGACACGTTGGACGCAGCCGACCTGGACCAGGTAAGGCAGACCACCACCGGGTTCCTCGCCCAGCGCGCGCCTGGCGAACAGACGCTGCTGGAGTACCTGGCCCGGCCCCTGCTGCAGCAGGGCGAGATGGCCCTGGACCAGGTGCACCGCGCCAGCCACTACGTGGCCGCCATGGCCCGCACCCCGCGTGCGCTCGCCCTGCAGGCGGCGTTGCTGCGGGACCTGGGCTGGTACACGGGAAGCGATGGGGCACCGACCTCGCCGACGCTGCTGGCCAGCCTGACGCGGGTGGCGATCGTGCTCGACCTGGGCCCGCCGTCGGATCGCGATGCGCGCGTGCTGCTGGGCTACCGCCTGCACAAGTATCCCAACTGGGGGCGCACCTTTGCCCAGATACGGCTCGATTTCCACGACTACCTGCGGAGCATGGGCCGCATTCCTGCCTCGCTTCTGGACATGGCATGCACGCTGGCCCTGCAGGACCACGCGCCGGAGCTGCTGGCCGACGACGTGCCCGCCAACCTGGTGTATGGAAACACCATCGCCTCGATCAACTTCGTCAGTGGCGTGCACCTGGCCGAGCGCCTGCGGCGCGGCCTCTCGCAGCAGATGCGGTTCAGTGAGCTACTCACCCTCTCGGCCGAGCTTGCCGGGGACGGCGCGGCACCCGACCTGGTCAGGCAGCTGACCCTCGACGCACGCCGCCTGCCGACGCTGGACTGGTATGTTTACCGGCAACTGGAACAGCACGCCGCGCTTTCCTCGCCGCTGTCGCCGAGCGCACGCATCGAGGCCGCGCTGCGTGCGTTCGATAAGCGTGTGAGCGACATCGAACAGGCCATAGGCGATGTACTGGCGCCGCTGCCCTACCGCATGCCGCTGGTGGAAGCCGAAATCCGCCGGGTATTCCCACGCTTCCCTGGGGTGCTCGCCGACCAGCCGTGGAACTCCACGGAATTCCGCCTGTGCAATGACGACAACCATTTCGGACGCAGCTTCCCGTTCCATGAAATCGTCGCGGCCGGTGTGCTGCGCGGCGGGGCCGCGGCGTGGCGGCCGTGCCGCACCTTCGTTCCCGACTCCCCGCTCAACCAGGCCCAGGGCAACCCCCGCTACGAAGCGGCGCTGCAGACCGCTTACGCGCGGATGAAACCGGGCCTGGCCCGGCTGGCTGATATCAACGCGCGTTACCAGAAGCGCTTCGATGCTTACTTCCGCAAGGCCCGACGCGGCTACGGGGTGCTGATCGAGGAGGCGTTGTACCAGCGCCCCGAGGAAGAACGCGCGGCCCTCCTGCGCGGAGATGTGCAGGTGTTCACCCTGCGCACCCACGAACCGGAGCTGGAGGCGGGGCAGGAAACCCGCAACGACACCGATCCCTACCGGGGCCGTTTCGGCGTGGTGTACACGCTGACGCTGGCCGGGCAGCCGCGCCACTTCCAGCTGTTCCCGCTGCAGAGCCGGATCCTTCCCCTGCAGCTGGAAGGCGCGCTGCCGCTCGGCGGTGCGCTGCAGAACCGCAAGGTGCGGCTGCGCAGCGGCAACGTCGCCACGGTGCAGGTGCGCCGTGGCACCCCGTTGCCGGTGGACTGGGAGGCCTACGCCTCGGACAGGGCACCGGAAGCGGGGCGCTCCTCGGACGTGATCGTCGAGCCGCTGCTGGCGCCGCCGCCGGGCGGCGGCACCGCGCCGCGCTCGCCGTTCCATGCCCTGGTCCACCCGGTGCAGGAGGGGTTTTTCTGGCTGGACGCTGCTGCCTTCCGTCGCGAAGGCTGGGCACCCACCAGTTTCGAGGACCACCTGGACGACGCGCCGCTGTGGCTGAAGGCAGTGGACTTCGTCGTGCCGTTCGTCGAAAACGTCCGCCGTATCTCCTCGAAGGACCGCAACGAGTTCGCGATGGCCGCCTTCGGGCTGTACCTGGAATCGATCATCGTGGTCGGACCGGTGATCGGCGGCGTGGCCAAGGTACTGATGCGGCCCGGCCTGAAGATGACGATGCCGCGCTTCGCCGAGCTGTCGCGGGTGCTGGGCCGGGGCACGCTGGATGCACTCAATCCTGCCGCGGGCAGCGTGGCACTGGTGCGGGTAGGCGTCAGCGTCGTGCAACGCACTGCGCGCGGCAACCTGCGCTTCCTGTGGTCGTTCCTGGACCCCAACCGCCCCCCGGCACGCGCCGTGGGCGTGCGCTGGGCCATGCGCGAAGGCATGGCCATTGCCAAGGAAGGCAGCTCACTGGCATCGCCGCTGTACGAGATCAAGGTACGCACGGTGGACGGCATTCCCGGCGCCATGGTGTCCCCGCCGCCGGTGGCCAGCGGCAGCCGCACCCTGCACCTGGTCGACCCGGCCACGCTCACCCTGTATGGCCCGGCGCTGCAGGAGCGGCTGGGCGAGGGCGGCGGTGCCGCCGGCATGCTGATCAAGGTCGGCGGCAGCCCGCGTACCCCGCATGTCTCCCCCGGCAAGGCGCTCAAACCGATCAAACAGGGACCCAAAGCGTCCGACGAAGACAGCGGAGACGAGCTGGCACCGCTGCAGCCTCCTGTCGTCCTGCTGCCCGATCAGGGCCCCCTGGGCGTGCCCGCGGCCCGTCCATGAGGCGGGCCGCGTCGTGGCATCACGGTGCCGGGGGCGGGGCCGGATCGCGCACCAGGTGGATGTCGGTCGGCGACGACAGCGCGATACCGGCGGCGGCAAACTTCTGCAGCATCGTGAAGTACAGATCGCTGCGTACGCCATACACCGCGCGCGGGCCGGAGGTATAGGCGAAGCTGTTGATCGCCACCTGGCCGTTGGCGATGGAATCGATGAACACCGACGGCGCCGGGTCGGCCAGTACGCCCACATGGTCGGTGTATGCATCCAGCAGGGTCTGCCGCACCATCGCCACATCGGTACTGAGCGGCACGGTGAACTGGATCTGGATGCGCCCCTGCGCATTGCCCATCGTCATGTTGCGGATGGTCTTGGTGATCAGTTCGGAGTTGGGCACGATCAGCGTGGATTTGTCGCCCACCTGGATCTCGGTGGAGCGCACGTTGATGCGCCTGATGTCGCCTTCCTGGTCACCGAGCTTCACCCAGTCACCAATCTTCACCGGTCGCTCGGCCAGCAGGATCAGCCCGGAGACGAAGTTCTGGGTGATCGCCTGCAGGCCGAAACCAATACCCACCGACAGGGCGCTCACGACCAGCGCCAGTTTTTCGAAGCCGATGCCGAGTGCGGTCAGGCTCCACAGCACCGCTGCGATGATGCCCAGGTAGCGGGTCACGGTGCTGATCGAATTGCGCGCGCCCGCATCCAGCTCGGTCTTGGGCAGGTAGGTGTCGGTGAGCCAGCGCTGGAACGCCTGCATCACCGCCCAGACCAGCAGGAAGGCCAGCACCGCGTACAGCACGCTGCTGGGCTTTAGCACCAGGTTGTCGCCGAGGCTGATGCCCTTGGACAAGGTGTCCAGTCCGCCATACAGCGCGCTGAGGTTGCCCAACGGCGCCGTCAGTGCCATCACCGCAAGCAGGATCACGCAGATGCGCAGCCCGGCCGAGAGCAGCACGCCGGCCTGCACCACCCGCGATTCGCTCAGCCCGGTGGTCAGCAGCACGGTGCGGCCGACGCTGCTGGTCGGGCACAGCAGCCATGTGGCCAGATCGTCGGCGAACTTCATCAGCAGCGACGCCGCCAGCAGCACCACCGCGCCCCAGACCAGCTGCTGGGCCACGAACAGTGCCAGGTTGAGGTAGCCCAGCAGCGTGGCGATCACCGCAGCGGCCACCACGATGTGCCCGGCCAGCCGTGCGACCACGATCCAGCCGCTGCGACGCGGCGGGCCCTTGGCCTTGCCGTCCGATTGCGCCTGTGCTTCGAGTTTTGCCTCCGCCTCGTCGGTCTGGCGCCGGTGCAGGCGCGCCAGCGAGACCAGGATGGCGATGATGAGCGCCATGTAGGTGATGGCGATCAGCCCGTCCACCGCCACAGTGGTGATTGCACTGGTGCGCGCGGCGCGGTTGAGCGCCATCAGCACGATGCTGATCCAGGTCAGCGCGGCGGCGCCCCACGCGTACTTGCGCAGGCGCCACGCGGCGGCGTCATCCAGGTTGAGCAGGCGCCACGACGGGCGCTTGGGCACCAGCAGCGCCGCACTCAGCGCGGTGATGAAGGCCGCGATATAGGTGGCCACCTGGATGCTGAACACCACTTTTTCCAGCCGCGGTGGAATCGCTCCGATGGCATCCAGCGCGCCGAAGAACACCACGCAGGCCAGGCCGGGCAGCATCGTGCCCACCACCAGCAGCCACACCGCCAGGCCGGAGCGGCGCAGGCGACCGTCCGGGGCCCGTTCGGACTGCGCATAGCGGCGCCCGGCCGCACGCAGCCACAGGCGCAGCGGGAAGAACAGCAGCAGCGCCACTGCCAGGCCGGTCAGCGGCGCGGTCCAGCCATGCTGCGCGATCGCCTTGCGCGCCGTGGTTTCGGCCTGCCGGTAAATCTGCCCCAGCTCCTGCAGGTCGGCCGGCACGTCACGGGCGAATTTGCGCCACAGCGAGGGCGACAGCGGTGAGTTGACCTTGCGGGCCAGGTCCTCGCTGAGCTGGGTGACGCGCATTTTCTCGATATCCGCGCCCAGCTGCTTGGCATCCACCGCGAGCAGCTTGGCCCGCGCAACGGCAGCGGCAATATCGGCACGCTGCTGGGTCAGCGACCTGCGCTGCTGGGCCACTTCGCGCGCTTCCACGGTGCCTTCCGGCACCGTGCCCAACTGGGTCAGGCGGGTATCGAGCTGGTCCAGCTCCGGCTGCAGGGCGGCCTGCGCATCGTCGGCATCGCGCTGCACGGCCATGGCCCGTTCGAACAACGGCGTGAGCGTCTCGCGGGTCTCCGCATCCGGCAATGCGGTACGGATCGCCTTGAGTTCTTTGTCGGCCTGGTTGAGCTGGGTCTTGGCCTCGGCTGCCGGATCGTCAGGCGCCTGCGCCCAGGCCCCGGGGGCCATGCACAGCCAGGTGAACAACAACAGACCGGCCAGCGGCCGCAGCAGGGGGAAACGATGACGGAAGGACAAAACCAGCACCCAGGGTTCACGCGGACATGCCGGGGACTATAAACCGGGCCTCGTTCACACCGGGTATGCAACTCAGTACTTCAGGCGCAGCTCCTCGACCTGCGGCTGCAGGGCCGCGTACCAGTCCTGGAATTCCTCCTCGCTGATCTCCTCCGGCGCATACACCGCGATCTCGTCCCACGCATGATCGGTCGGCAGCGGTTGGCGCGGGCCGGCCCGCAGCGAGTACGTCACGCCCTCGTGGTCCACCACATCGTCCACCGTTTCCCACTGTGCGCGGGCGAAGCCGCTGTCGCTCTTGAGCAGGATCACCTGGTACATCCGCACCTCCATTGAACGGGTCCGGGCCAGCATAGCGCCGCGTCGGCGCGCCCGGCATGACGCCGCCACAGCGTACCGTTCCAGCGCGCGTCGCGGCTTCACTCCGCCATGGCGGCGGCCCGGGCATGTTGGCCACCACCTCTTCGACGATGCCCACATGACCAGCCACCCCGACCTGAAGACCGTTGCCGACCTCAAGCTGCCGCGCTACCTGGGCACCTGGTACGAAATCGCCCGCCTGCCCATGAGCCACGAGCCGGTCGACTGTACCGATGTAACGGCCAACTACACCCTCATCGACGATGGCCACGTCGCCGTGGTCAACAAATGCCGCGTGGACGGTGAGATCGAAGAAGCCCACGGCGAGGCCTGCCCGGTAGACAAGGATCCTGCCCGGCTGCAGGTCACCTTCCTGCCCAAGGGGCTGCGCTGGCTTCCGTTCACCAAGGGCGACTACTGGATCATCCAGGTCGCCCCGGACTACAGCGTGGCGCTGGTCGGCAGCCCGGACCGCAAGTACCTGTGGCTGCTGGCGCGCGAGCCGCACCTGGATGCCACCACCCAGGAGCATTACCTGGCGCAGGCGCGCCAGCAGGGCTTCGACCTGACGCCGCTGATCCACACCCCGCAGACCGGCCACCCGACTGCCTGATCCCCAATGGACCTCAAAAGCGGGTATCCCTTCTGGGCGGTCAGCAACGGGCTGATGCACGCCTTCCCACCGCTGCGCGAGGACCGGAGCTGCGACGTGCTGGTGGTGGGCGGCGGCATCAGCGGCGCGCTGATCGCCAACGAGCTGTGCGCGCACGGCCATGACGTTGTGCTGGTCGAGCAGCGCGACATCGGCTGGGGCAGTACCTCCGCCAGTACCGCACTGCTGCAGTACGAAATCGATACGCACCTGGTCGACCTGGCCAGGCAGTACGGAGAGCGCGATGCGGTGCTGGCCTACCGCGCCTGCGCCGAGGCGATCCCGGCGCTGCGCGAGGTGGCCGCCGGTTTCCGCGGCGTGGATTGCCAGCCCATGCAGAGCCTGTACTACGCCAGCAAGCGCCGCCACCGTTCGCCCCTGCAGGACGAGTACGCGCTGCGGCACAAACATGGTTTCGAAGTGCGCTGGCTGGATGCCGACGCCGTCCGTGCCGACTATGGCATCGCCGCGCCGGGAGCGATCCTCAGCGCGCTGGCGGCGCGCGTGGACCCGTACCAGCTCACCTACCGGCTGCTCATGCGGCTGGCCAAGACCGGCTGCGCGGTGCACGACCGCACCGTATTGCACACGCTGCAGCCCACCGCGCGCGGGGTGACCGCCACCACACCCGAGGGCCTGCGCATCCGTGCGCGCCACGTGGTGCTGGCCACCGGCTATGCCGGCCAGCGCTGGCTGAAGCAGAAGGTGGCCCGCAACCGCAGCAGCTACGCCTTCATCACCGACCCGATCGATGCGGCGGCACTCGGCCCACTGGTGGACACCATGGTGTGGGAGTCCGCGCGGCCCTACCTGTACATGCGCAGCACCGGCGACCACCGGCTGCTGGTCGGCGGTGAGGACGACGCAGTGGATATCCCGGCGCGGCGCGACAGCCGGGTGGCCGGCAAGACCGGCACCCTGCTCAAGCAGGTGGCCAGGCTGTTCCCGCACCTGCCGCTGCAGCCGGCGTTCTCCTGGGGCGGCACCTTTGCCGAAACCGAAGACGGACTTCCGTTCTTCGGCCCGCACCCGCAATGGGGGCCCCGGGTGCTGTTCGCGATGGCCTACGGCGGCAACGGCATCACCTACTCGATGATCGGCGCGGGCCTGCTGCGGGCCCGGATCGAGCGCCGAAAGCACCCGCTGGCGGGCCTGTTCGGGTTTGAACGGCTGGGTTGAATGCGGCGACCCACCGTTCCCACGATGGTTCCCCTTGCATGCAGGGCCACGACAGGCATCATTCAAGCAACGGCTGCTAGCGTCAGCGCTGTCGGCCGCCTTGCCTGCCCCGGAGCTTCCCATGATCCGCCCGCTTTCCCTGCTGCTGTGCCTGTTGGCCCCTGGTGTCGCGCTGGCGCAGTCCGCTGCCGGTGCCACCGGCCCGCAGTCGGCGACCGATCTGGACCTGTCGGTGCCGCAGAAGCCAATGCAGTACCTCAACGATCCCACCCTGCGCGGTGACCCGCCCGGCACCTTCTATGGCGACAAGAGCGGCCGCCGCGCGCTCCCGCGCGATGGCGCGGGCAACGGCATCGCCGAGATCGCCGACGACAAGCTGCGGGTCAACGGCAGCATCACCACCGGCATCGGCTACGCCAAGGGCTTTGGCAACACGCACTACAACGCGGCCGAGTTGAACCTCAACAAGAATTACACCAACGACGACGGCAAGACCCGCAACATGAACCTCAACATCCAGATCAGCGAGGGCAAGGGCCCTGGCTTCTATGGACCGTATGGGGGCGGTTACGGGTACGGCCGCGGCTACTGGGACGCCGCCGGTCCCGGTCCGGTGGGCTGGTAACCGGCTGCATTTTGCGTCCTGCAGGCGAGGCTCAGTCGAACCAGCCGTCGCGGCGGCTGCTCAGCACCCGGCCATCGTGACCGCTCATGCGCACGTCCACGCGCTGGTTGCGGGCGTTGCGTGCTTCCAGCGTCCAGGTGGCGCCGTCACGCTCCACCGATTCGATGTGGGTCAGCCCGGCCTTGCCGGCCAGGGTGAGGATCTTCCCGGCATCGAGCAGGGCACGGCCATCGCGCGGGTCGAAGATCTCGCCCGTGGCCGGGTCGATGATCACATCGTCGACACTGCCGTCGGCACGGGTGACATCGGCTTCCCACACGCCGTCGTCGCGCTCCAGTTCGTGCACCTGGGTGTAACCGGCAGTGCGCAGCTTGGCCTGCACGTCGGCAGCGGACAGATCGGCAGCGAAGGCCGGGGCGGTGGTGAAGGCGGTCGCCAGGGCGGCGGCAAGGATCAGCTTGTTCATGGGGGAGTTCCTGAAAGAGGCACCGGACCATCCCGGCGCCGCAAGTCTGGCAAGCGCGCTTAAGCGAAGCATGAGCCCGCCTGTCAGGAAACGTTTAAGCGCCCCGCGTATACCGTAGGCAGCCTTTTTCCTGACCGGCTTGCCATGACCGCCCTGTCGTTGCTGCTTCCCCTGCTGTTGACCGCCACCGCGCAGGACCCCATGCGGGTCCTCGATGGCGGTGTGCGCCAGCAGCAGGCGGTGCGCCAGGCGGTCGAGCAGGGTCGCTACGTGCCCCTGAAGTCCGTGGTCCAGGACGCCCTGCGCCGCTATCCCGGCCAGCTGCTGGAGGTGGAGCTGGATGACGGCAGGTACGAGATCGAGATCCTCGGTGCCAATGGCGTGGTGATGGAGCTGGACTATGATGCAACCAGCGGCCGCCTGCTCAAGATGGAAGAGGACTGATGCGACTCCTGCTTGCCGAGGACGATGCCCTGCTCGCCAGCCAGCTGCAGCTGCTGCTTGAGGATGCCGGCTACGTGGTGGTCCACAGCAGCGAGGGCATCGATGCGGAGTACCAGGGCCAGGTGGAGGACATCGCCGCGGCGATCGTCGACCTTGGCCTGCCCGGCCTGGACGGCCTGAGCGTGATCGAGCGCTGGCGCGAGGCTGGGCGCGATTTCCCGGTGCTGGTGTTGACTGCGCGCACGCGCTGGCACGACAAGCTGGCCGGCTTCGACGCGGGCGCCGATGACTTCCTGACCAAACCGTTCCAGCCCGAAGAACTGCTGCTGCGGCTGCGCGCGTTGATCCGCCGCAGCGCCGGCCATGCCAGCCCGCGCCTGCAATGCGGACCGCTGCGCCTGGACGTCAACGCCGGCCGCTTCGAACTGGACGGCGTGCTGCTGCCGTTGAGCCCGCAGGAGCACCGCATCCTTAGCTACTTCATGCACCACCCGGACGTGGTGATCAGCCGCTCGCGCCTGGGTGAGCATGTGTACGAGGCGGGGTTCGACCCGGATTCCAACACGCTGGATGTGTTGATCGGGCGCATCCGCCGCAAGCTCGGCAGCACCCTCATCCACACCCATCGCGGCCAGGGCTTCCGGCTGTCGGCGCAGCCATGAACACCCGCTCGCTGCGCAGCCGCCTGCTGCTGGCCGGTGGCCTGGGCATGGTGCTGGTTTCGGCATTGGCCACGTGGTGGCTGGGTGCCATGTACGAGCGTTCAGCGCGTACCGCGATGGACCAGCAGCTGGGCAAGGACCTGATCGCGGTGCTTGCGCTGGTGGAAACCGATGCCCAGGGAGGCATGCAGGTGCGCGGCGAGCTGGGCGACGAACACTATCGGCGGGTGTTCTCCGGCGCGTACTGGCAGTTGCAGGACGCGCAGGGCCATCCGCTTGGGCAATCGCGCTCGCTGTGGGATGAGACGCTCGCGGTGCCGGCCACGCTGCGCACCGGGCCGGCCCAGGCGCTCGACATCACCGGCCCGCTGCAGCAGCCGCTGCGTGCGCTGGCCCAGCAGGTCACCCTGCCCCGCGCAGGCACCCCGTTGCAGGTGGTGGTGGCCACCGACCGCAGCCAGCTCGACGCGCAGGTGACGGCGTTCCGCCAACGCACCGCGCTGGCGTTGATCGTGCTGATCGCGCTGTGGTTCGCGGTGCTGGTCACCCAGGTGCATTACGGGCTGCGTCCTCTCGCGGAACTGGGGCGCATCGCCGAGCAGGTGCGTAATGGCGAGAACGTGCGGTTTCCGCAGCAGGGCCTGGTGAAGGAAGTCGCGCCGTTGGCCGGCGAGCTCAATGCGCTGCTGGACCACCACGGCCGCATGGTGCTGCGTGCACGGCGCAGTGCTGAAGACCTGGCGCATGCGTTGAAGACCCCCCTCACGGTGCTGACCACCGAGGCGGCGGGCGACGGCGCAGACTGGCGCAGCACGCTGCGCAGCGAAACCGCACGGATGCAGACCAGCATCGACCGCTATCTTGCCGTGGGTGTCGCCGCCGATCACCAGCAGCGCACCCCGGTGGCACCGGTCATCTCGGCGCTGTGTTCGCTGATGCAGCGTGTTTATGCCGAGCGCGAAGTGGTGTTCGCCTGCGACGCGGAAGCGGTCGGCGTGTTCGCCGGTGCACGCGAGGACCTGGAAGAGATGCTGGGCAACCTGCTCGACAACGCAGGCAAGTGGGCCGCGCAGCGGGTGGAGGTTACGGTGGCCCACGCTGGAAACCGCCTGCGCATCGAGGTCAACGACGATGGCAGTGGCCTGCCGGACGCCGATCTGGAGCGCGTGCTCGGCCGTGGCGTACGACTGGACCAGCGCGCGCCCGGCAGCGGCCTGGGCCTGGCGATCGTGGCGGACATTGCCGAGAGTTACGGCGGCAGCCTGGTGCTGCGCAATGGCGCGCCGGGGTTGCAGGCGATGTTGACGTTGCCAGCGGGTTGACGACCCGACGGGCGATGTTGACGTCGCAAGCGGGTTGGCGGCCCGACGGGTGATGTTGACGTCGCCAGCGGGTTGACGGCCCGACGGGTAGCGCCGACTGTTAGTCGGCTGCCTTTGGCGACAGACAACCAACGCCCGGATCCCGCGCTTCGCGCGGCAGCCGACTAACAGTCGGCACTACCGGGCTGAGCAGCCGACTAACAGTCGGCGCTACCGGGCTGAGCGCTACCGGGCTGAGTGCATCCACCAGCAGTCGATGGCATCCAGCACGATGTGGATGATCAACCCGATTCCAAACAACCGCGTCTTCTTCGGTACACACAGTCCCGCATACACCGCGATGGCCGGGGCGGTATGCAACGGATGAAAACCGATGCTGCAGCGGTTCGGCGCATAGATCGGATCTGCCAGCAGATGGTCCAAGTCGATGATCCAGCCCAGCAGCAGCAGCGCCCAGGCCGACAGGAACCGCTTGCGCCAGAACATCCACGCCAGCAGGGCCGGCACGGCCGCGTGCAGGAACAGATGGAAAAGAGCGCGGCTGCTCATTGAACAGCCGCGCCATGCGCCTTGAAGCGGCGCTCGCCGATCAGAGCAGCGGCTCGTCGGACAGGTAGGTGTAGCCGGTCAGGCCCGCTTCCAGCGCCTCGGACAGCTCCTGCGCGCGTTCCGGCGACAATCTTGCCGCCGCCACCCGCTCGGCATAGCTGGCGCGGAGGTCGGCCAGGCTGTAGCCCACGTAGTCCAGCATCACATCGGTGGTGTCGCCGCGCCGCTGCTGGGTGATCGCGTACCCATCGGCGTCGGCCCGCACTTCCACCGCGTCGGTATCGCCGAACAGGTTGTGGATGTCGCCCAGGATTTCCTGGTAGGCACCGACCATGAAGAAGCCGATACGGTAGCTTTCGCCCGGCCGTACCGCATGCAGCGGCAGCGAGGTATCCAGGCTCTCGTTCTCGACATAGGTCTTGACCATGCCGTCCGAATCGCAGGTCATGTCGGCGATGATGCCGCGGCGCTGCGGCTGCTCGTCCAGGCGCTCGATCGGTACGATCGGGAACACCTGGTCGATCGCCCACGCATCGGGAATCGACTCGAACACGCTGAAGTTGACGAAGTACTTGTCCACCAGCCGCTCGTTCAACTCATCCAGTGCCGGGCGGTGGCTCTTCTCGTCATAGCTCAGGCGTGCACGCACGGCATGGGCGATGGCGTAGAACAGGTCATCGATGCGTGCCCGCTGCGGCAGGTCGATCTGGCCCAGCGCATAGCTGGACAGGCCTTCGGCATGGAAGTGCTGCGCTTCCTGGAACAGCTCCACCGCCGGGCGCTGGTCCAGGTCGTCATGGATTTCGCGCAGGTGGCGGATCGCGGCCGGCTCGTCGTCGTGCTGGTCGGGCACGCGGCCTTCCTGCGCTTCTTCGACTTCGGACACGTTGGCGATCAGCACCGCGTGGTGCGCGGTCATCGCGCGGCCGCACTCGGTGACGATCCGCGGCGGGGTCAGGCCGTGCTCTTCGCAGGCATTGGCCAGCGGCTGCACGATGTTGCCGGCATACGAATCCAGCCCGTAGTTGATCGAGCAGAAGCTGCGCGAACGGGTGCCTTCGTAATCCACGCCCAGCCCGCCGCCCACGTCCACGTGGGTGATCTTCGCGCCCAGGCGCGACAGCTCCACGAAGTAGCGGGTGGCTTCGCGCATGCCGTTGGCGATGTCGCGCACGTTGGAAATCTGCGAGCCCATGTGGAAGTGCAGCAGGCTCAGGCAGTCGGCGTACTCGGTGTCGCGCAGCGACTTCCACAGGTCCAGCAGCTGGCGCGGGGACAGGCCGAACTTGGCCTTGTCGCCGCCGCTGTTCTGCCACTTGCCCGCGCCCAGCGAGGCCAGGCGCATGCGCACGCCCAGGCCCGGCTTCACGTCGAGGGCCTTGGCTTCCTCCAGCACCAGCTTCAGCTCGGAGGGCTTTTCGATGACGATGAAGGTCTGCAGGCCCAGCTTGCGGCCGATCAGGGCCAGGCGGATGTACTCGCGGTCCTTGTAGCCGTTGCAGACGATCAGCCCGCCCGGACGCGACAGCGCCAGCACCGCCATCAGCTCCGGCTTGCTGCCTGCTTCCAGGCCAAAGCCTTCACCGTGGTGGCTGGCGAGGGTGCCGGCCACGCCACGGTGCTGGTTGACCTTGATCGGGTACACCGCCGTATAGCCGCCGGCGTAGTCCCAGTCGGCCTGGGCCTGCCCGAAGGCGGCCTGCAGCTTGCCCAGGCGCTGGCCCAGGATGTCCGGGAAGCGCACCAGCAGCGGCAGCTTGGCCCCGGCCGCGCGCGCGGCGTCCACCACCTCGGGCAGGGACACCACCGGGCCGTCCTGGCCAGTCGGTCTCACCACCATGTGTCCTGCCTGATCCACGTCGAAGTAGCCATCCGCCCAATGCGGAATCGAGTAGGTCTTGCGGGCTTGGTCGAGGGACCAATCGGTCATTGCAGTCGGCCTGGTTGGTAAAAAAGGGGGTGCATGATAACGCCTATATGGCGACAGCTCCGTTATCATGCGCGCCCGCGCCCGTGCCCAGGTTGAAACCTGAACGGGCCTGCCCGGCTCCATCCCCCTCCGAACAGGACCGTTATCCCATGACTGACAACAACAACTGGTACATCGAGCATTTCGAGCGCACCGGCTCGGCCATCGGCTACCGCCTGAAGGGCAAGCTGGATGAAGTGCAGTCGCCGTTCCAGAAGATCGAGATCTTCGCCACCACCGACTGGGGCAACCTGATGACCATCGATGGCGCCATCATGTTGACCAGCAAGGACAACTTCTTCTATCACGAGATGATCAGCCACCCGGTGCTGTTCACCCACGCCGCCCCCAAGCGCGTGGTGATCATCGGCGGCGGCGACTGCGGCACCCTGCGCGAGGTGCTCAAGCACCCGGGCGTGGAGAGCGTGACCCAGTGCGACATCGACGAGCAGGTCACCCGCATGGCCGAGAAGCACTTCCCGGAACTGTGCGATTCCAACGATGACCCGCGCGCCGAACTGATGTTCGACGACGGCGTGGCCTACATGGCCAACTGCCCGGCCGGCAGCGTGGACGTGGTGATCGTCGATTCGACCGATCCGGTCGGCCCGGGTGAGGGCCTGTTCAACAAGGCCTTCTACGAGAGCTGCTTCAAGGCGCTGAAGGAAGACGGCATCCTGGTGCAGCAGTCCGAATCGCCGCTGATGCAGCTGGACCTGATCAACGAAATGCGCACCGAGATGGGCAAGGCCGGCTTCCAGTCGTTCAAGACCCTGCCGTTCCCGCAGCCGTGCTACCCCACCGGCTGGTGGAGCGTGACCCTGGCGCGCAAGGGCCAGAGCAGCTTCGACTTCCGCCAGTCCGATTCGGCCTCGAAGAGCTTCGACACCCTGTACTACACCGCCGCGCTGCACACCGGCGTGCTGGTCACCCCGCCATTCGTGCAGGCTGCACTGAAGGGCTGATCGGACCACAGGAAAAGAAAAACCCGCGCTGTCACCAGCGCGGGTTTTTCATTCCGGTAGGTATCGACCGTTGGTCGATACAGGCCTCAAAGGGCCCAGATTCCCGCGATCACCAGCAGCACCAACCCCCACTTGATCGCGTGGTAGGCGAACGCGCTCTTTGCGCGCAGCGCCTTGGCCTTCAGCCGCACCTTGTACAGGCCACCGAAAGCCTTGTTGACTCCGCCGGTCGGGTCGCCTGGGAAGTTCGGCGAGGCGCCGCCGGCCAGCAGCGTCGACGCCACCGCGCGGTTGAACAGGCCCGGCAGGCCGAAGCGCAGCGGGCGGGCGATGTCGCAGAACAGGATCACCCGGTCCGCATCGGTCTCGTTGTGCGCGTGGTGGATGTAGGTTTCATCGAACATCATCCACTCGCCATCGCGCCAGCTCTTGCGGATGCCGTCCACCTCGATGTAGCAGCGGTCATCGTTCGGCGTGGCCAGTCCCAGGTGCAGGCGCAGCGAACCGGCGAACGGGTCGCGGTGCGGGCGCAGCTCGCTGCCGGGCGGAAGTTGGGCGAACATTGCCGCGCGCACGTCCGGGATCGACTCCAGCAACGCCGTGGTCTTCGGGCACAGCTGCTTCGCCGACGGGTGCGACGGGCCGTACCACTTCAGGTAGAAGCGCTTCCAGCCGCGGCGGAAGAACGAATTGAACCCCGCATCGTTGTAACTGCTCGACGCGGCGATCTTTTCCGCATCGCGCAGCGCCAGCGCCTCGTCGCGGATCATCTGCCAGTTGTCGCGCAGCGGCTGCAGCTGCGGGAACGACTGGCCCGGATCCAGGAACGGCGTGGTCGGCACCTTCGAGAAAAAGTACATGACCACGTTGATCGGGGCCATGAAGCTGGAATGGTCGAGCAGCTGGCGCGACCAGCGCGCGCGCACCTTGCCGCGGTAGTGCACGTACAGCACGCATGCCACGAACAGGGCCACCACAATAATCTTGATCATCAAGCATCCACCGGCCGCTGCCGGACGCCCATACGGGCCAAAAGAGGGGGAGAGCCGGGCGCGACGGAGACGTGCCGTCAGGTGCGGTGCTGCCGCGCAGGCCGTGTTCAACACCGCTATGGTCCGCACCCTTCCTGTCCCGGTCAAGCCGGTCGGACGGGACGTTCATGCCCACCTGTCGAAGCGCCTCAGGACGGCCGTGGGAACGAGGGATCGTCTCAGGCAGCGGGCAACCATATGCAAGTCATTGATTTTGAATGTTTATCCATGGAACCAGGCGCTGCGCGCCGCGTGAACGCGACAAACTGTTCCACCCCCGGTTATGACATTTTTCCGACAAAGGGTGGTTTGGTGTACTCGCGAGTACTAAAATTAACGAAATCATCACCCTCCCCCATTCAGCAGCACCGGTACGCCTGACGCTTTGCGCCGACCGCCGGGTCGCCCCAGAACGTCATGAATACAATCGTTGCTTCGTGTGTCGACGACACCGCCCCCGCCGGGCTGCTCAAGCGCGGCGAACGCCTGCTTGAACCCGATGTCTACCGCACCTGCCTCAATGGGCAGCCGGCCGTGGTCAAGGACTACACCCGCTATCGCGGCACCCCGCTGTCGCCCATCGCCCGCCTGCTGGTCCGTCGCGAGGCCCGCATCCTGCAGCGCCTGGCCGGCTGGAAACACGCCCCGGCCCTGCTCGGCACCATCGGTGGCCTCGCACTGGGCATGGAGTTCATTCCCGGGCAGACCCTGAGCGCGGCCCAGTCGGTGGGCATCGAAGTGTTCGAGCAGCTGCAGTTCGCGCTCGAGCGCCTGCACGCGGCCGGCATCACCCATAACGACCTGCACGGCACCAACGTGATGGTGAACGGCAACGTGCCGGTGCTGGTGGATTTCACCTCGGCCTGGCGCAGTCCGCGCTGGCTGCCGGTGCACCCGGTATCGCGGCAGCTGCGTCGCAGCGACCGCAAGAACCTGCTGAAGATGCGCCAGCGCCTGACCGGCACCCGACCCAGCGCCGCCGAAGCGGCCCAGGTGGCCGACCCGCGCTGGGTGGCCAGCGTGCGGGTGGCCTGGAAGCGTTTCTACCGGTGGTTCAAGGGTTAAAGCGCGTCGGCGTCCAGTTCGCCGGTGCGGATCCGCACCACGCTGCCCAGGTCGTAGACGAACACCTTGCCGTCGCCGATCTTGCCGGTGCCGGCCGCCTTGACGATGGCTTCCACCACCTCGTCGACCTGGCCGTCGGTGACTGCCACCTCGATCTTCACCTTCGGCAGGAAATCCACCACGTACTCGGCGCCCCGGTACAGCTCGGTGTGACCCTTCTGGCGCCCGAAACCCTTGACCTCGGTCACCGTGATCCCGGTGACACCCCGTTCGGCCAGCGCTTCGCGCACGTCATCCAGTTTGAACGGCTTGAGCACCGCCATGACCATCTTCATCTGTTGGCTCCTGTCTTCGCGGCAGAGGATAACGCCTGTCCCCCGGTGAACGCGATGCACCCGCTTCGCACCGCTCCCTGCGGTGCGGATTATCCTTACCCGTGAAGCCTGGCCCGCCTGATGGTGGTTGCGGCCTGCCACGCCGAGAATTTCCCCACACGCGGAGACCCCATGATTGACCTCAACCAACTCGATGATCTGGCGCGCCGCCTGAGCGACATGGTCCCACCGGGGCTGCGCCAGTCGCGCGAAGAACTGCAGGCCACCTTCAAGAGCGCGCTCCAGGCCGGCCTGGGCAAGCTGGACCTGGTGACCCGCGAAGAATTCGACGTACAGCGCGCCGTGCTGCTGCGCACCCGCGAGAAGCTGGAAGCGCTGGAGAAGACCGTGGCCGCGCTGGAAGCCGCCGCCCAACCGCCGGCCGAGCGCCCGGCGCCGTAAAAAGGAAACACGATGAGCCTGGCGCTGGTGCACAGCCGTGCCCGCGCCGGCGTCCACGCGCCCGCGGTCCGGATCGAAGTCCTCCTCTCCGGCGGTTTGCCGCATACCCAGATCGTCGGCCTGCCCGAAGCGGCGGTGCGCGAGTCGCGCGACCGGGTGCGCGCCGCGCTGGTCTGTGCCCAGTTCGAATACCCGCAGCGGCGCATCCTGATCAACCTGGCCCCGGCCGACCTGCCCAAGGAAGGCGGCCGCTTCGACCTCGCCATCGCGCTGGGCATTCTTGCGGCCAGCGACCAGATCGACCGACAGCTGCTGGCCAACTACGAATTCCTGGGCGAGCTCGCCCTGACCGGCGAGCTGCGTGGCGTGGACGGTCCACTGCCCGCGGCCATCGCGGCAGCGGAGCTGGGCCGGACGCTGATTGTCGCCAGCGCCAACGGCGCCGAGGCGGCGCTCGCCCAGCATGCGGATGTCCGCGTAGCCCGGACCTTGTTGGAGGTGTGCGCCTCGCTGGAAAGCCGCTCGCTGCCACGGGCCGTGCCGGCGCCGGTGGTGCCGCTGGCGGTGCCCGACCTGCGCGACGTGCGTGGCCAGCAGCAGGCGCGCCGCGCACTGGAAGTGGCCGCTGCTGGTGGGCACCACCTGCTGTTGCTCGGCACACCAGGCTGCGGAAAGACCCTGCTGGCCTCGCGCCTGCCCGGCATCCTGCCCGATGCCAGCGAAGCCGAAGCGCTGGAAACGGCCACCATCGCCTCGTGCAGTGGGGCTGGCATCGACACCGCCCGCTGGCGCCACCGTCCGTACCGCGCGCCCCACCACACCGCCAGTGCCGTGTCGCTGGTTGGCGGCGGCTCGTATCCCCGGCCCGGTGAGATCTCGCTGGCGCACAACGGCGTGCTGTTTCTGGATGAGCTTCCCGAATGGAGCCGGCACACCCTCGAAGTACTACGCGAACCGCTGGAATCGGGAACGGTCATGGTGGCCCGCGCCGCCCGCACCCACGCCTTCCCCTCACGCTTTCAGCTGGTGGCGGCGATGAACCCCTGCCCTTGTGGCTGGGCCGGCGACCGCAGCGGTCGCTGCCGCTGCAGCGGCGATGCCATCCAGCGCTACCGCGGGCGAATCTCCGGGCCGCTGCTGGACCGCATCGACCTGCATGTGGTGGTGCCAAGGCTGGAGCCGGGTGAGCTGCGCAGCGATGCACCGTGCGGCGAAGACAGCGCCACGGTGCGCAGTCGCGTGGTCATGGCGCGCAACGTCCAGCTCGAGCGCAGCGGCAAGGCCAACGCACAACTCCTGCCTTCCGAGCTGGATGCGCACTGCCGCCTGGAGGACAACGACCAGCACTTGCTGGAAGCCGCCGTGGAACAGCTGCAGCTCTCGGCCCGCTCGATGCACCGCATCCTGCGCGTGGCCCGCACGGTGGCGGACCTGGCCAGTTGCGACAAGATCACCACCGCCCATCTGGCCGAGGCCATCGGATATCGGCAGGTCGACCGGGGCGGAGCGGGCTGATTCGCCTTCAGCAGCATGACGGAGCCCACCGCGCGAACGCCTGGCCGTCCCGACCTCAATCCTTGATGACGAACCCTTCGTTGAGGCCCGGCACCTTTCGGAAGCGCCTGCGGAGCCGACGGTACAGTGCTGCCACGCACCACCTTGGCTGCCATGGCTGCTTCGCGGCCTTCGCGGTGCGTGCCTGCGCGGTCATCGCCCGTCTTTCCCGTTCCACTCCCGGTCCCATGCCTGGAACATCAGCACCGGCCAGAGGTGGGCGTGGTACTTCCGGTTGCCGCCGAGGAACGAGTTCCAGAGCGCGGACACAACCCGCTCATCGAGGATGCCGCGGTTGCGCATGGCAACCGGGTCCAGCAGTTCCTCGGCCCTGTCCCGCAGTGGGCCGTTGAGCCACTGCGCCACCGGTGCACCAAAGCCCTTCTTCGGGCGCCGGGTGTGGTGCTCCGGAAGGAAGCGCTCAAGGGCGCGCTTCAGCACGGCCTTGGTCTCGCCGCGGTGCTGCTT